>CASBPX010000125.1 GCA_949127735.1 Candidatus Obscuribacterales bacterium
ACAGAAACGGGCACAGAAGCTGCGGAAACACCTGCAGTAGCTGCCAGTGCAGCCACCGTCAAACGCGCGTCAGCGCCGGTGGCTGTGGCTGCAGCTGCAGAGCCTCCACAGTCGACACCTGAAGCAGCACCGGAATCCACACCTGAGACCGCCCCTGAAGCTGCAAGTGCAAATGACTCTGGAGTTGCTGAGGCTCCTAAAGTAAAAGCGCGCCGTTTGTTTAACAGCGCCGTAAAGGCACACATGGCCGGTAACGTCGATCAAGCGATTGCCGATTATAAAGCCGCTTTAGCCAGTGATGCCGAACTTGGCGATGCTTACAGTAATCTAGGATTGGCTTACAACCAACAGCACAATTACAATGACGCTCTGGTGCAATTCCGCAAAGCGCTGGCTATTCACCCAGCTGATGCCATCACATACAATGGCATCGGTGCCGCCCTGCGTGCCCAAAAAGACGTGCCTGGTGCCATCAAAAACTGGGAAACAGCAGTTAAGCTGAGCCCCAAATTAGCTGTGGCTCACTATAATCTCGGCACCGCGTATGAATCTCAAGGCGACCTGGATAGAGCAATGGTGTCTTACAAAAACGCCACTCAAAATGACGCTCGTCTTGGTGAGGCGTTCTACCGCATGGGTCTGATCATGTGGAAGAAAAATAAAACTGAAGATGCGAAAGAGAATTTCAGGCTGGCCCTGAAGATTTCGCCCAATTCTGATTATTCGCAAGATGCGCGCAATCGACTGGCAATGTCTCCAAAAGCGAAATAGCTTTTAGTTCAATGGTTCTATTGCCAGAGCTTTTCTTGAGCAGAGCGATATGATTGCAGCTCACGGCTGGAAATGCGCACCGAATCGTTATTTTTGTCACCTGGATCGGAAATCTTATTGTAGTCTTTGGCGATCTCACCGGCAAATTCTCTCACCATCGGACTGGTGCCATTGGTTTTTTGATTTTCGAAGTGACCTTTAGCCGAAACACCATATTGATCGAGGTTTCCATAGCGGCCACCGGCATTACTCATCTCTTTCAGTGTGCTGTCCAGATAAGCAACCTTCATTTTTTCGATGGCATTAGGATCAGCCTGGCAAAGTTCTTTTTTAATTGCTTCCCAGCGTTCGGTAGAGCGCTCATGAGCTATTTGGGTGGAAGTTTCTTCATCGAACTTCGCTACATGCTTCATGTTAGAAAACTGTTCTTGCTCATAAGTTTTTAAATCTTTGCGAATAGCTTCCATAGCGGCTTTGGGGCCCTTTTCTTTAAATGTATCGACAAACTCTTTAGCAATGGGGTCGATTTTTGTCTCTGTGGTCAGTTCAATGGGAGGTAGAAACTGCTTGCTGGAATCGCCAACCGGCGTATTGAGATCGCGCGCAGCTTTTATTTCTTCCACGTTGGGAGTGAAATCGATGGCCAGGTCTGTGCTTTTAGCTGCGTCTTTCTCTGATTGTTCAAAATTCTCTTTATGCATGGCCGGTAACCTCGGGGTGGATTCACCTTGAGAGTAGAAGCCGAAAATAACAATGCCGTTACAAGTCTGAATTTAAAGCTACTTGCACTCACTGGTCTTAATTTTCTCTACCAGTGCTGTAGTGCTCTTCATCGGCACCAGGGCCAGTAGCTTCACCACTCCGCCAAAAGATTCCACCACAGGGGTTTCAGCCAGGTCAGAGGCGCTGTAATCGGCCCCTTTGACGTGAATATCTGGTTTGACCGCGCTGAGAAAATCTACTGGCGTATCCTCATCAAATATATAGACGAAATCAACCGCCGACAAAGATGCCAGAAGTTCAGCCCGATCGGCCTCATTATTAATAGGACGCTCTGAACCCTTAAGGCGTTTGACGGAAGCATCTGAATTGAGCCCGACAAAGAGACAATCACCTAAATCACGCGCTTGCTTGAGTATGCGAGCATGGCCAACATGCAAAATATCAAAACAACCGTTGGTGGAAACTACTTTTTTGTTTTGCGACTTAGCAGCTTCGGCCGCCTGAGCCAGTTCCGATTGATGAAGAATGCGGCCCATGGTTCCTCGGCGATTAGTGAGTGTGACTTACTAGTGATTACACTGTAGTTTAGCAGAGGAAAATCGAGAGTCTGGACACTTTCATTTCGCTTCAGCAGCCAATGGAGGCTGATACCACAGGTGATACTAATATCAGTAAAATGAAGGCTTTCAACTATTAGCGCCGCGTAACCATTAGCATCATCGGCGCTAGCGCTTGGCAGCCTACCGAAAGCCACATATTCAAGATTATGAGTAGGAATTAGAAAGAAGCCAAGTAGTATGAGATTCAGTTTCTTGTTATTGCTCCCCGGGCGCGCGTAAGTTGCAAAGATACTCTCTTCTATTCCACCAATTTTCGGACAACTTAAGTCACAAGCATTAAGCCCTCAAAATTCCCTCAACACTATCTCTTCAATGTTTAAACAGCAATTACTGCTGAAACCGAAGGACCTCATATGAAAATCTCATTTAATCTCCTCGTGCTCGGTCACCAGCAGTCTGAGTCGCTCACCCGCCTCCAGTCTGTTTGCACCGACACCAATGTCGCCACTTTTTTCGACAAACAGTCGCTTATTTCGGCAGCAGCGGCTGAACTTGCTCAGCAAGTAATTTTCATTGCCGGGCACTGCCCTGCCGCCCAACTTCTAACTACGGTAGAATCACTCGCCGCTGCTGGTGCTGTTCCTATCGTGATTGTCGATGCGCTCAGCAGCGAAGAAAAATTGGACCGTGTGCTTGCTCATCTGGCTGAAACTCGCATTCAAGCCGGTGTTGTGGCGCAAGTCAAAGGGCTGGTAAAAAGCTCGAGACTGATGTTCTACCACTACGCCAAAGCCGACAGTACAGCTACGATCATGGTTGTTATCGGCGCCGGCAGTGCCTCTGCTCGAGTTCTGACAATCACCAGACTACATGCGCCCTACAAAGACTGCGAATCTTTTCCGGGTGGATTTCTCAACGCCCACATCGAAAGCTTGCTCAAGTGCGGCGCCCGTGAAGGCAGCGAAGAAACCAATGTGGTGGTACCTTCCGAGAGTTTGATTTTGCTCGACGTGCGTTCGTCTCCCCACCGTGACCAGCGCGGCCATGTGGTTGATCACGGATACCTGTGGCTGGTACCAGCTTCTATGGCAGCTCGAGTCGAATCATCGGCTAGTGCCGGTGACGATGCCAAACCAGGCAGCGCAAAATTCGTCTCCGTAGCGAAACTTCTAGCCGGCGGCACTATGGCTTTTGACCATTACGACCTGCTTCTAGCCGGTGTGCGTACTGGTCTTGTGCTGCCGCCGCAAAGCCTGACGTTGCGTTTTGTGCGCCAGCTCCAGAGCCTGCTCGGCCGTCTCGCAGACGTGCTTGAGCGCAGTGACGGCGTCTTCGCGCGCTATCACAAATAACCAAACAGTCTTTTCACAAGCATTCCAACAAAGGCAGCTACGGCTGCCTTTTAACTTAGCGCGCCAGATCAATCTGGGCGTTCAACTAGCGGAGAAAACTATGAAAATAGAAAATCTTGTAATTGGCTACGCACGTCACTTTGAGCGTCGGCCTGAGTTTCTGTTCGGCTCCCATGTCGATCAGGTTATCGACGCCTCCAGCATTCGTGAGCGCACGATCAAAGACCTGCGTGTCTTTCGCATCAGCGATCTTTTCAGCGGAGGCCAGGAAATCTTTCTCGGCTTTGGTCTGCCAAACGTTTACCTGACTGTGCCCGATGGCAAAGGCGGCTACGAAAAGTTTGCTGCCAAGTCGCTCAAGCGCGCACCGTCGGTGGTGGAAGACACGCGCAATTTTGTGCAATCGGGCATCATGTTGCGCATGCTTAATCTGCCTGAACATGCGGCTGTTAAGCTGCGAGCGGCCATGCACGTGCACCACGGTAAAAAATACTGGACCTGTGTTAACGCCAATATGCGCGTACTTGAAGATGCCGGTTTTACCTCTGGCAATCGCCAGCTGAGCAGCCTCTATATGCCCTATGCTCTGCTCAGTTATTTGCTCGAAAATGGCCTTGAATTCGAAGGCCGGCCGGTGCAACTGGAAGTGGTGCGCACTACTCAGGCGAACATGGAAAGCTATGCCCGCCAGATCATTGCCGCCGAACTGATGACTTTCTGCCGCCACGGTGAGCGTATGCTCGAAACCAAGGCACAGAAAAGCAAGGTCTGGAAAGGCGTCAGTGCTGTGGTGCTTTCGCCCTTCAAGCTGCTTGGCCTGGCCGGCTCAGCCGTCGGTCTTGGTGGCAAAGCTGAGTCTGACTTAGTAGGCGTGCGCGTGCGCGAAGTGGCCCCCGCATTGCCTGCAGCCGCTGAGTATCACAACGATATTCGCGTCAAGCTTTCGGTGGCATCGTCTACTGGTACCATCCTGCGGCAATTCTGGGGTGCCCATGCGCTTTTCACCGGCGAGCAAACGCGGGTTTCCCCGCTCGACTATCTGAGCGAAAGGCTCAAACCTTTCCCTCAGAAAAAGCCTAATCTGGTCACTCGTTTGAAAAAGCGAGTGCTCTTTTCTAAGTGGGTAATCAAACTGATTCACACTGTGCTGGCTCACAACTATGCCGACCTCGGAGTCAAGAGCGAGCGTGATGTTTACGACATGCTGCGCACCGATAGTGCCAAGAAGTCGAACAAGTACAACCTGGTGATTACCACCAGGAAAATCATCATTGCTCGCACCACTGTTGGTATCAAGGTGATCGACTGGATTTTGAGCAAGCACGTGCTTGCCTCGGGCTACGATCCTGATGTGCTCTTCGCCGGAGAAATCTGGAAAGACATCGAAGGAAAAATTCCGATCAACGGCAACTCGGGCACTTACCAACCAGACGACGAGCAGGTATTAGCTGCCGGCCGTTATATGCAGGCCGTCTTCCCGCACTTGACGGTGGTTCCTGAACTGATGCAACACTCTGTGGAGGCCTAACTATGAACAATCTGCTTTTCAATCTGGCGGTGGCGCTTGCGGTGCTCAACGCCTTTTCACTGCTGGCCAAGCCAGAGTCGCTGCGCGGCCTCGGTCGTGTTGCTGGTGGTCTTTCGTGGATTCTCTTTGGCAGCGCACTGCTGCTGATGACAAGCGCGCAGACACTTTCGGCTGATTACAGTTTGAGCAGCTGGGTAATGATTGGCTGTGGTGTGCTTGCTTGTGCCTCCGGCGCTCGCAAATATGCTCGGCGCAATTTGCCCGGCTAACAGTGCTCAAGAGCTGGAAAGCAGGGGGGATATAAATTCCCCTGCTTTTCGCTTTTTTCAATTTTATTATATCAAGCAGTACAACAGTAATTTTGTCTTGGTTTTTCGACTGATTGAGAGCTGCGCTATTTGCTTACTGCCGAGAGAGGCGCGCTTGGCAAGCGGTTCCCAAGCGGCGATCGCGCTGATTCTGCTTAAGTTGTATCTGCTAAAGGCCTGGCTGTCAGGGTCTTTGCTTCCTGATGAGCAGTTTATCTTTCTTCCTGCTTTTACAGTTCTAAGATTCATGGGCCTCACTGATTGCTATTGAGCTTTCAAGCCAACTAAATTTCTAAAGTACTTTTTCCAAATCTCCACCCACGGCTCATATAACAAACCCTCATCGCCAAGCAGACTTTATCTAGCTAACTCTGAGACGCAGCGCGTTTCGATAAACAGCTACTTGATTGTCCGATTGTCAATGCGGTGCTTGTCGAGCTCCACAACAAAAATAAGGAGGTCATTTCTATGCCTCATAAAGTCATCGGGCCGGAAGACCCAAATTTCTCGAAAATGCGTCAACGACTGCTTATCACCTGGCTAAAAACTCTGTTGGGTTACGCAGCCATGGGCGGTCTTGTGTTTGCTGCTTTTGCCGGTTTCGGTTACAGCTATCGCTTTCAGCTGGGCTTCGGCCTGCTCTGGTTTCTGGTGCCGGTTCTGAGCTGGTGGTTCAGCGCTAAAATTGCTCTGGCTGTCACCAAGTCAACTCCCGCCGATCCCAATAATCCTCAGCACCAGCGGCTTCTAGACATTGTCGACTGCGTCTATGCCAAAAGTGGTCTTAAATTCAAGCCACCGGTTTATATCTCTGACAACCCACTACCCAACGCTTTTGCCACCGGACCAATCCATCGCAAAGCGGTTGTCGCTGCCACCAAAGGTCTCTTTGATACTGGCATGACAGACAAGGAAATCGAAGCGGTATTCGCTCACGAACTTGGTCACGTCAAAAACTATGACGTCGGCATTAACTCTATGCTGTCGATCATTTCCATGATTTTCTTCATGATTTCAGATGCCGGCGTGCGACTTCTGCTTTCGGGCATTCGCATCTTCAAGCCATCTTTCGGCATGCAGATCAAAAACCGCCAGCCTCAGGGTTTCTTCACTGGAATACTTGAGTACGTCATCATGTTCTTGATCTTCCAGGTGACAGGCAAAATCACAAAGATTGTGCAAATGTTTGTCATGCGCTCTCGCGAGTCGGCTGCCGATGCTACAGGATCGCTGATGACAGGCCAACCTTGTGATCTTGCCACGGCTTTGCTTAAGCTGGTTGCCTACGTAGAGAAAAATCGTCCGCAAGGTCGCGAGGCTGAACTTTATCGCGCGCTGCGGCCGATCATGACTATCGACCCCATTTTCGACGCTCGTCACGCACCACCTGCGCCAGTGACATTCTGGCAAAAGGTGAAAGCTTTCTGGCGTTCGCTTCAGCTTACACACCCGCCGGTCTCCGAGCGCGTGGCAGAGCTTGAGAAGATGAACGGCGGAGCCTGCGTACTGCCTAAGGCCTGAATTTCTCTTTTTCTCGTTGTCCTATCGCCGAGTCATTTTATTTTGACTCCAATAAGAAATATCTTCTACTAGGAGATTAATATGCAAGCTTCTACTTTCAAGAGAGTAAGCCGTTTTATGGCGGTCGCTCTCGTGCTTGTGGCCGCTGTCTGGTTTATCAACCGCGGCCCAACACTTTCTCTTTTCCACGGTGGAGTTATTCTCTCCGGGAACACACCTGAGGTGGTTGGCGAGTCTCAATTCGTCAAACACGCCAATCCCGAGACCAGGCTCGAAATTCTGGTCGGCTTGAATCTTCGCGATGAAGCCGACCTCGACAGCTTGCTGCTTAAACAGCAAGACCCCAACGCAGCTGAATATCAACAGTTTCTCAGTGTTGATGAATTTGTCACTCGCCATTCACCTAATGCTCATGACGTTGAGCAGGTGGTGCGTTATCTTACTTCTCAGGGCCTCAAGATTAAATCGGTGCCCAAGAACCGCCTGCTAATTCACGCTGAGGGCACTGTTTCTCAGCTGGAAAAAGCGTTCAGCGTTACCATCAACGAGTATTCTGCCAGTGGCTTGGTCAACACCGCCAATATGGGCGCTAAGCCGGCTGACAGCACCGTTGCCCCTGTAATTTATTACAGCAACGACCGCGATCCGTCAGTGCCCGTGCACCTCAAAAATGTGGTGCAGTCAGTGATTGGGCTGAACACTTACGCTCAGTTTCAGAGCCGCATTGCTAAGTCGCGCGCTCCGGCTCCCAGAGCCGTTCAGTCACCGCACTCGCCGCAAGACATCGCCACAGCGTACAATTTCCCCAACAGCAACAACAAGGCTGTGGCTGGAAGCGATACTACTGGCAGTGGCAGAGTCTACAGTGGCAAGGGCGTGAAAGTGGCTATCGCCACTGCCTACGGCTACGACCAGCAAGACATTGATGCTTACTGGCTCAAGCACGGCATTGTGCGCACAGGCAAGCTGACTAACACTTACATCAATGGCACCAGCACCAAGTTTGAAGAGGAAACTACCCTCGATTTGCAGCTGCTCAGCTCGCAGATTCCTGACGCTGATGTGCTTATGTATATCGCTTCCAATCCGAGTTTCCTCACCTTTGCTCTCACCTTCAATCAGGTGGCAATAGACAATGAGGCGTCGGTAATGAGCGTCAGCTGGGGCCTTTGTGAAAAGGGTACCGGTTGGCTGATGATGAAGACCGAGAACATGGTTTTCAAACAGGCTGCGGCTCAGGGCATCGCCTTGTTTGTCTCCAGCGGTGACGACGGTGCTTACGATTGCCCGGCCAAGCCCAAAGACAAAACACTCAAGTGGGCTGTAGACTACCCGTCGTCTAGTCCACATTTCACCGCCGTTGGTGGCACCAGTTTGTCTGTGGATGACCACGGTGTGCGCACGGCTGAACCTGCCTGGAGCGGCTCTGGTGGTGGTATTTCCGACCACTGGAAGCGCCCCAAGTGGCAGGTCGGTGCAAATCTTCCTGCCGGCGATATGCGGGCTAGCAGTGATGTTGCTTTGAATGCTGATCCGAACACCGGTTATTCGTTCTACTTTCAGGGCCGCTGGTCGCGCATTGGTGGTACTAGTGCCTCTGCACCGACCATGGCCGCACTCTGGGGGTTGAGCATAGAAGCTGCCGGTAAACGAGTTGGCTCTGCCAATCCGTATCTTTACCGGCTCGGTAACTCTGCCGATTACGGCAAGCATTTCTATGACGTCACCAAAGGCGACAATGGTGCCGGTCAAGGACCTGGCTACAAAGCCAGAACTTCGTGGGACCACCCGACCGGTTGGGGCGCGCCTGACGGCACCGCTCTGGTTGATTGGATGATCAAAGTTTCGCCACCGACTTTCATTACTCCTGCAAAGCAGTAATTGCACCAGTAAGTAAAATCACCCCGATTTTCAGCAAGGCATCGACTCAGACTTATGTCTGTTTCCGATGTCTTGCTTTTGCGCCCTATCAACTACTCTATGTAGCATAGCGTGAGATTTAAGAACATATTCGGTCAGGGGCGTTGCGAGCCGGTTTGCCGGCTCGTGACGCTAAGTTCTACTGAGGTGTAAAGGCCTCAGAAATAAGTGTTGATGCTGTTTTAGATATGAGTAGTTGAAACTTTGTCTTCTTCTGAAAGCAATGTGATTGTCAGGCCGGGCGGAGTACTTTGACTGGATAGTTGTTCGGGCCGGTAGTTCCAGGGCAAGTATTTTTGTAAGGCTTTGTCTGGTGGAGGGAGGCCGTCGTTGTTGGCACAGGCTTGGAGGTAGTCCCGCAGCCAATCATGTGGATTAGCATTGTTCTGCTCGAGCGTAGCGAAAATGCTGTGTAAGTAACTGGTCAAGTCTCCGCTCCACTCTGCTCTACTTCCGTAGTAACTTTTTCTGGCTAGAACAAGTTCGCGAATGGCTCTCTCTGCCGTGTTGTTGTCCATTGGAATAAGAGGATTGTTCACGAACTGAGTGAGTCCAGTCCAGTGATTGGCCAGACTCTGAAGTTCGTCTTTCCGTTCTTTCGCCAAGTTCTTGTTCTTCAGCTGTGAGTCGATATCAGCTTTCAATTGAGTAATCATCGATCTCAGAAGATCATCATGCACTTTGAATTCATCGATGTTACCTAGTGCAGCAACTCTGACTTTGTTTTGTAACCGAACCATTTCCAGGCGCTCTAACCAGCTTTCAGCCCATTCGGAATGCTCTGGATATCCATCTTTCAGCTTGATCAAGTCTCTGCGTTGATGAATCCAGCAGAATGCAATTACAAATTTACTCGTTCTGCCAAATTTTTTGAACGAACTGTGTCTGTCGCAGATGATGATGCCTTCGGCCACACCACTTAAGTGTTCAGCAATAACTTCATTGGAACGTCTAGGATCCAGTATAAAGATGGTTGTATCGTCTGTTACTGAAACCCACATATACCAACGGTTTGACTGTTTGCCGTCTGTTTCCGCAAAAACCTTCCAACCAGTATCATCCATGTGTCTTTGAGCCGCTGCCCGACTGCGCTCTAGAATCGCTTCGTAAATGACTTCAAAGATTCGAACATCATGGAGCGCCTTCAACGCACTTGTTAAAGTGCCAGGACGAGCATTGATGCCGAGACTGGAAAGCTTCTGTATGACGCGGTTCAACGGCCGTTGAAGCCAGTATTTTTCTTCGAGCACGTAGCGCCAGAAATCAACAGTATATTTGCCTCTCGGAATTAGCTGAGCAGGCTTTGGTGCCGTTTTGATTGACGCATTCTTTCCGCAGGCTTTACACCGGCGCATAACTTTTCTGCGCAAGTGTTTCAGATTTACTGCGGCTTCTTCGAAATGTGTCTCATTGGATTCTTTTGGCGGAAGGTCAATCAGTTCATATTCGCCGCCACAGCCGCAGTGCTTGTCTGTTGGCAAAATGTCGTGCTCAACATTTCTGGTCTTGAGGGCCGTATCCTTTTTTCTGCCATGACCTTGAGAGCCGATCTTCTTGCCACGTTTGCCGGTCCCTGTCGACTCTCCGCTAGCTTTGTTAGTGCCCGTACACGATACTCCACGTTCTGATTTGTCGCCAAATATCTGCTTTTGCATGTCTGCAATCTGAGCTGATTGCTTCGCTACCAATTGCTCAAGGTCTTGAATGCGCTTCACTCGCAAGCTATCGCCGAGCTCGAGACGGTCGCCTCTTTCTTTTTCGTTTAGATATTTTTCCCGCCAGACCGCAGATGCATCCGACAAATCCAATTCGCGACGCTCAACCCATTTCAGCTTCTTGAGCAGCGGCACTTCCGCATCCATGCGCACGGCATTCTCAAAGGCGCTAGCCAGTTCCTTGGAAACGCCCTTCTGTTCTAGCTTTGCTCGAAGCGGTTTGATCATCAATGCTAATTAAAGCAAAGTCTAGATCGCATGCCTAGTGCAAATCAGTCCAAATCACCTAGATCAGAAAAACCTTAGAACCCAACAGCCATCGGCTCTATATGCTAGTTGCTAAGACACTACGCCATACAGTGAATATGTTCCATTGACTGACCGACCTTGAGTGTTGTTACTTGCCACACTCTTTGCCTAAGTGCGGCCGTAAGTCCAATTTGCCACTTCAAGACTAAGTCCATTGCGATTTACCGCCAAGGTAAACTCGAATACTGAGTGGTTATCAAGCGCGTCTTCTAGTATTGGCCGCAAGTCTTTTGTTAGCCTGAGTTATTCCATTCCCATTTCCATTCCCATTTTTATTTAGTGAGCGATAAGCACAACCAACCAAACCACAGGCTCATTCATCAACATAACTATTGCGTATCGGCGAAGGTTATACGACAACCATAATTTATCAATGCTAGAAGATGCTGGAGGCATCAAAATGAAAATATGCAAGAAACTAATATTTTAGAATTAGACGAATACGAAATTCTCGATCATTTGCAGCAATCAGCTGAAGCTGCCAGTTTTCAACAAATATTGTCAGGCAAAATTATTGGTCAGGCGCAGGCGGTGAAAGATCTTTCTGATATTTTTCAGGTCTACTGCGCCGGCTTGGCACCAGAGGGTCGACCAATTGGCACTTTGCTGTTTCTAGGACCAACCGGTTCTGGCAAAACCAGAACAGTGGAAGCGGCTGCTGAAGTCATCTTTGGCGATGCAAGGGCTGTGATTAAAATCGATTGCGCTGAATTTCAGCACGCCCATGAAATCGCCAAACTAAAAGGGTCGCCTGCCGGATATGTCGGTCACAGAGAGACCAACCCGATGCTGACCCAAGAAAACCTCGATCGCTGTCACAACGAGCACCATAAACTCACTTTTCTGCTCTTTGATGAGATTGAAAAAGCAAGCGATGCTCTCTGGAACTTGCTGCTTGGAATTTTAGACAAAGCCACGCTAACACTTGGAGATAATCGAAAAGTCGATTTCTCGCGCGCCATTATTGTCATGACTTCTAATTTAGGCGCACGTGAAATGCACTCCCTGGTGAGCAAGAAGATGGGCTTTACCCCTAGTCCCACAGCTGCTCTGACAGACGAAAGAGTAGATGCCATCGCAGTGGAAGCGGCGCAAAAAGAGTTCAGTCCTGAGTTTATCAATCGGATTGACAAAATAGCCGTGTTTAAAACACTGACAACAGATGCAATAAGCCAAATTCTTGCCCTTGAGTTGGAGGCTGTGCAGCGACGCATGCTCAAAACACTTGACCAAAAATTCAAACTTAGTTGCACCCCTGAAGCAAAGCGAGTGATTCTCGAGCAAGGCATCAACAAACGTTATAATGCCCGGCCGTTAAAGCGTGCAGTTGAACGGCTAATTATGCTGCCTTTAGCCAATCTTCTTGCTTCGTCACAGCTGCAAATCGGCGACGAAATTCTAGTTGACGCAGCTTTTTCTAACGGTGGACTGATCTTCAAACGAAGGAAGATAGTTGAAACCACTAATTTACTCGCCCAAATAATTGCCGAAATTGTTAAAGAAAAACGGCCGCCACTCTTTGCTAACGGTTAGCGTTAGTGGCTGAAAAAATTCAATCGACTGAGATTTGCCGGCCGCTGCGGCTCGTCCAGTAGGAGGTGATTTTATGACTGATATAACGACAATTTGTTTGCAAACAGCATTTGAAATGCTGCTCTTTGGCGTCCTCGGGCTGGGGCTGGAAGTGATTTTTACCAGCGTTTTTGAAATACGAAAAGAGGAGAAACGCCATCTCAGGGGATACAGTTCATTATGGTATTTGCCACTGTACATGCTGACTCCCCTCTTTCTAATAGTCACTTCTTCACTGGTGTTTTCGCGACACATAGTCATTCGAGGTCTGATTTACATGACGGTTATATTCGTCATTGAGTATGCCGGCATGTTTCTTTTGCGAAAATTACTCGGCAGCTCTCCGTCGGAAGCCAGCTATCTTGCCTGCAAATGGAATATACACGGGTTAATTCGCCTGGATTATGCTCCGGCAATGTTTCTCATGGGCTTGATTTTCGAATTCGTTTATCGCCAGGTACATTAGGCTGAACGGCAGCTTCGGTACCGGTCTAATTGACATGCTCGCTCGATAATCAGCGAAGCGAAAACGCAGAGAAATTTCTGCAAATTTCTCTGCAAATCAGGAGACAAAAATGATAATTGTGATCATAGTTGTACTTTCTATTCTGTGTGCATTCAGCCTCTACGTTGGCTTCGTCTTTGGGGCTGAAATATCGGGCACCACCATTCCCGGGCTCAAGCTATCGCTCTTGCTGACCCCAGCTTTAGCGCTTGGTGTGGTCGGAGTGATAGTCGGGTTCTTTTTTGCCACGACTTTGATTTTTGGCGCCAGTTTAGCTGCTGCTTCTATCGTTGGCGCTGGTGCGGCCAGGCTCTGGCAACGTTTGAAAAGTTAAGAGCGCTGCTGCATTTTTTTAACAGGAGAATTTATGTTGAAACATAATTTTGCACTTTTGTGCATAATACAAATCTTTGCCGTGCTGCTAATCATTGGTGGCACCACAAAGGCTTACGCATTCGAACGAAGCATCAGCGTTTACGTCTACGACGGCACGCGCACGTTAATGGCCGAAGAGCGGTTGTTTGTCAGATTGAGAAATGGGCTCGGCAAGGAAGTTTTTAGCGGATATATACGAGGGCCAGTAATTCGGTTCACCCGATTACCGTTTCACGATAACTCGAGCGACAATTACACAGTTAACGTATCGGCAATAAAATACAGAAGTGCTGGCGTTGCTGGTGTCAAAGTCATGAAGGTCGGCGATACAAAAGCGGCTATCATGCTTCTTGCACGTGAAAGCGCTTACGATTTTAGCAATGCTCAGTGGCGCATCCTTAAGTTGCAGAAACCCGAGTTTATTCGCATATTATCGGCTGGGGCCGCTAATGAAAATGATGCAGAACTGCGTTTTTACACATTGCTCAGACAGACACCAGACAGCGCTGCCTGTCTGCTGAATATTCTTGCTGCGCTTGAGTCTTTTCGTGCTGACGAGCTGGCAGCTCCGCTTTCCTACCTGCAAGAGCTGACGTGGGATGCGACAATGGCGCCAGATAGATTCTACGGCTATGTGCGAAAAGAGTTCGTTGACGCAGTAGTGGAAGCGCAAAAGCGAAAAGTCTTCGGAAAAGTTGCCTTCCCGTCAATTGAGCATAAAGGTGCCACTAGAAGCTTTCGTGAGCTGTCATTTACTCAAGGCAATTTGCAAATTACTTTTCACGAAGGTACGAGCAAGCTAATCGATGGGCAGCATTGCATTCGAGTAGAATTTGACATCGATTACTATCGTGATTTACTCAGTCATCTGTTTCAAGAAGTCATACCCAACACAGTGACAAATCGCAGTACCGATCCGCAAAAGGTCTATCGCTTGCGCTGGACAGCGAGTATCAATCACGGCAGAGTGTTTGTGCCTTCATTTTCGCTTGTGACTCGACTTACAAGCGGTTTTGCCCGTGCGCGTAATTCCATACAAAGGGATCAGTTTATTGTCGAACGAAAAAACAAACCAGCCAGCATACTACCGCCATGGAAATGGAAGATACGCCGGTTGGAGTAATTTAGGAGGAATTATATCGGCTGTTTGTCAGGCGTCTAACAAAACTCCTGCGGTCAAGCGGGGGTTTTTTTATAGTGCTTTAGTTGACCGGTCTACTAGTTTGATTTTTCCTCAGCTAAGTGTCGAGGTCGGCCGTCTTGCAACTAATTGACTTTCACTGACTTGCTTGAACTTCGACGTTCTTCGTCGATTTGCTGTTTTAGTTTGTCTATTTCAGCGTCTAGACCACCAGCTTTACCGGCTGGTTTCTCGCCTTGAATTACGCGTGTCAGAGCGTCTTCCAGATTCATATTTTTCAGTTCGTCAAAAGTGATGGCGTCCACAACATCGTAACGCGCGCCATCGTGAACGAGATAGTCATCAAGATATTTGAGCAAAGCAGTGCCGGCATATTCTTCGCCAATTTCTAAAAAGGTAATTTGGATTTCTCCTTCTCTATGCATAGCTTTGGTGGCATCGATAATCACCTGCTCAATTTTAGGGCCACGGTTAGGAATGCCGTCAGTGAGAACTGCAATAATCAGCGGTCTTTTGCGATCGCTAGCCAGGTGCTCTGCCAAAAGTTGCTTCAGCGGTGAACCAAAGTCAGTGTTACCACGTGGAGTAGTGTTGCGAAACAAATTCGCCACCTGCTCAGAGCTGCACTGCCGTTCCACGCGGTAGTCGGCATTGAAGGGCACCATGGTGATACCACGCTTGTTAAATGCTGGTTGAGACTTAATAGCAAATGCAGATACATAATCGGCACACCATTGCCATTTTGTTTTCGGCGCCTGTTCCACATTTTCCATCATCGAGGCTGAAATATCGACGAGAATTACCACGTCAGAGCCTGATAAGACCTTGATTTTATCAGGCTCAGGATTTTTGCTTATGGCCGCTTCAATTGGTTGCTTTTGTTCGGCTGCCGAATGGCGGGCGGAAAGGTCGACAGGGCTTGTGTGAACACTAAGGCCATAACGTTTACCGCCTCGTTCAAAAACCACATGCAATTTATTCTGGATGATATTGGCCGACAATATTTTGTCGCCATCGGCCAGGCCTGCATAGTAAGAAGGTGAGCCCATGCGCACGTTGCCCACAAAAGCAGGAAGTTTGTCAGCATCAAGGGTGATACCTGCCCCCTTTAGTGCAAAGTTAACTTCATCAATACGACCATAAAGTTTGGTTGAGCTATTTTTTACTAAAGTTGTGGAAGCCCTGACGGCGGCAGGTTTCGCTGCCTCAGCAGTGGTTTGAATTAAATTCGTTAGTGTTAAACAAGATAATCCGCTTAACATCAGAATGATTTTCTGCTGCGTCAACTTTCTCATTTGCATCATTTACGCTGAGCTTTTGTTTCGACTGCTTTGCTGCTCTTCAGCGGTAAGGCCTTCTGCCTTGTTTTAATTCCCACCGGTGCACTGCCATCGTAATTAACAAAATGCCGCACGTAAACGCTCGAGTTTTGCGGCATCAACTGAATTTGGCTGGTGCCTGCCTTTTGTTGACTTTTTAAGCCAGTTGAGACTTGATCATAGACCGCTGCCCGTCGTTTGCACTCTTCAGTAATTTCAGTTTCTCTGCGTTCAAAATCTTTATTTGCTTGTTCAGTCTTTGCCGCCAATTCCCTCTGCGAATTAGCTAGAGCTTCCTGATAATTTGGATTATCGATGTGTTTGGTGCCAACTCGCCAACCATTGTGAAAAATAGGAATTTCAATAAATTGAGGAATGCCCTGCATTTGTTCGCGGGCGCGTTCTTTCGCATGACCAATATCGGAATTCATTAGACTGCGGCGCTGTTCGATGGCCCTGTTGCCTTCCTGCAATATCTGCAGCTTTTTGTTTAGCACCGAAGCGTCAATGTTGGCCGTGTCTGTTTTGGCTCCGTCAGTAGCTGCATTTGTGCCAGGTGAAGTTGTGCCAGGTGAAGTTGTGTTGGGCGAAGTTGTGTTGGGCGAAGTTGTGCCAGGTGAAGTTGTGTTGGGCGAACTTGCTTCTGCCGGCCCGCGCAACAGTGTTTGCAATGCCGTATAAGAGTACGACTTCATAGTCGGATCTTTAGTGGTGTTGTAGCATTTTGAAAACTCTGCGATGGCTTCTTGATGGCGATTTAGCTTTACTAGAGATTGCGCATAATAATATCGAGACGTGGCGTTGCCAGGACTGCTCCGTAAAATTTCGGCTCCAATAGCCGCAGATTCGCGGTGCTTATTGTTGTTAAAGCTTTGGATTTGAGCAGCTATTGTTCGGCCAGAAGCGCTCTGAGCATCGGCATTGATTGGCAGAAATAAAAGCAGCAAAACTGCTGTGGCCAGTGCAATTTTTGCTGAACGCTGAGGTGTAACCGGCGGTCCTATCATTACTTTTATCCTTCAATAATGCGGGTTTTGGGCAATGCTCTTTTAAGCGCGGCGACCTCTTGTGGAGAGAGGACGTCAGCCGGAAGACAGAGAAGGCGCAAATCTTTTAGCTTTCTAAGATAATTAAAGCATTTATTGGTCAGCCCGGCGCAGCGGTATAAGTTCAATTCTTCAAGTGACTGCATTTGCACCAGTGATGCTAAGTACTCATCTTTCAATGTGGCATTGTTTAGGCCCAGCCGCTTAAGGTGTGACAATTTTGACAATAGGTCAAAATCGTTTGCTGTTGGTTTTGTGCTGCCAAGACTAATATATTCAAAATGTCTTTCAGGGGAAATTTTCTCAAGCACGGCAGTGATATTTTTCATGCCATCGATCTCAAAAGCCTTAAGCCGGGAGAAGATTTTGCTCTTGCTGAATTTTTCGCCCGTTACGTATGTGAGACCTAGATTCAAATGGGAAACTGACTTCATGTTATCCAGCCAGGTTAGGTCTTTGTCGTCAACGGCGCTTTGACTTAAATCAAGTTGTCTTGTTTTGGTAAGCCGCATTAAGTTAGGGCCCAAACGCGGATTCTTCTCTGCCATTTCTTTGAGCGCCACGCCGTTCAAATCTTCCGGTTTAAAAAACTTGATCAAGTCGGGATATATTTTCGTGCAGTTTGCTGCTTCGAAATGGTTTAGCATACCCGCAGGAATTTTCAGCTGACCTTTAGCATCATTCCTTGTGTAATTAGATGCACCGTTCATTTGGTAAGAGAGTATGCCCAGATTTATGTCAGAAGGAAAATCAAAGATCAAATAATTCCGGTCCGATGAGAAATGACTGTAGGGAGTTTTTCTTTGGGCCAGCAACTGCCGAATTCTTTTGTGTTCTTCTAGTGTCATTTTGTACGAATAATCAGATTCTGTCTCTAAAACGCGATCTTGCTCATGAGTGACAGCATCAAGACCGGTAAAAATTGGTTTCTGTTTGGCCCTAGAGACGGCCAGATTGGCTTGATGCTGAGTGTAGATGTTGTAGGCGCCAAGAGTAATCAGTGCCAAAATGACAATTAAACCTAGCGGCAGTAGTAAATAATTTCTGATATTGAAGCCTGCAGATTGAATTTCTTCATCGCCCTGATCATCGTCAGAAAAACTACGCGTTGAGGCTAGTGAAGACTTTGCTGAACCTGAAGATCGTCCTGAGTGCTTTGATTTCGAGTCAATAGCGTTACCATTCTCAAGCGCCTGCAGTTGCTTCTCAACATCATAAAGCGAAGCAAAACGATGCTCGGGCTGCTTGGCCAGCAAACGAGCCACCACTTCTTCAAGCTCGTGCGAAAATTGATCATCCGGCGCCATCGAATGCAATGAAGGTGCTTGCTCTGTCTGATGTTTGGCCACGATCTCAAAAGCCGTTTTTCCGACTAGCGGCGGTTTACCGGTAAGCGCTTGAAACATGGTTACGCCAAGGGAGTACATGTCGGTGCGATAATCTAGTTGACGTCCGCCGGCCTGCTCTGGGCTCATGTAAAGCGGGCTACCGAAGACCTGACCCGGTTTTGTTAAACCCTGGGCGACATTGCTGTCGTACGATTGCAATTTGGCAATGCCGAAGTCAACGATTTTGACCAGCGGAGTTTTACTCGTGCCCACCGCCTCTGTGAGCATAATATTTGCGGGTTTGATATCACGATGGATAATGCCGTGATCATGGGCGTAACCCAGAGCCGAGCACACTTGTCTGAAAATTGGTAATGCTTCCCGCTCTGACAACCTTCCTACTTCCAGCATATAGTCGGAAAGCGAGAGGCCCGTCAATAAGTCCATAGTGTAGCACGGCAAGCCGGCTTCAGTTTGGCTCATGTCATAAATTTTGACGATATTGCGATGATTCAGTCGAGCTATAGCCTGCGCTTCGGTGCGAAATCTTTGCCACACCTCGCCTGAAACTTGCTCTGGACGCAGTGCTTTCAGGGCCATGGTTTTAGCCATCATCACGTGTTCGACTTTAAAAACATAGCCCATACCTCCCTGGCCAATAAAGTCGAGGATGCGATAAGTGCCACCAATGATGGTGCCGATGGCGAATTGACTGCCGCTAGAGTCAGGAGTATTCAATTTACGCTTGAATCTGTTGAATTTATAGGTAACACTGGAAACTCTTCTTGCAAAGTTGCCGGGCTTGAGAAATTGGCTGGCTTATCCATGTTCAATACTAAACTATTGTCTGATATTCGCGCCTGTAGTATCCCCGAGCAAGGTTCTGGGCGCCCACCGCATACAACAGTGTTCTGACAACCCAGGGCGAACTTTCGGACACGGCGGGGTGGCAGAACGGCCTGCGCCCACGAGAACACTGCGTTTCAAGGTGCAAGGCTTGAAAATTTGGCAGGTTATCGCTATATTTGCCCTTAACCTTTTGCCCGCCACGCTCGGTCTTTGGGCATGAAATCAGCATTGATCTGGTGAGGCCTGAAAGTGAACTCCGAGCCACCTAATGGCTTATTACAAAATGGATCTTTTATCGGCGGCACTTATCGTGTCTTAGATTTTGTCGGTCAGGGCGGCATGGGCTATGTCTATAAAGTCGAGCATCTGATGATGTCTCGCGTTATGGCGCTTAAGGTTTTGCGAGCAGAACAGGTGTCTGATTCGGTCTGGCAGCGTTTCCGCAACGAAGCTCTGGCCATTGCGCGACTCGACCATCCGAACATAGTCAAAATTTATGACATGAGTCAAACTGCTGAAGGCCTGCCTTATTACACAATGGATTTACTAGTTGGCCAGTCACTAGATGATTATTTGCTCGATAATGATCAATTGCCAATTGATCTGGCATTGCCAATTTTTAGACAGGTTTGTGCTGGTTTAGCTTATGCTCACGATCGCGGTATCGTTCACCGCGATATCAAACCGGGCAATATCATGCTGTTGGAAGACAAAAACGGTACGGTGCCGCTTGTAAAAATTGTTGATTTTGGTATCGCTAAATTAAATACATTCGATGGTGCCGTGGGGCAGGGTTTGACTCGACCGGGCGAAATTGTGGGCAGCCCCCTCTACATGAGCCCTGAACAATGTTCTGGCATGGCACTCGATTACCGCAGTGATATGTATTCGGTTGGTGTGACCATGTTTCACATGCTTACAGGGCGACCGCCTCTGCTCGGCAAGAGCGCTATAGAAACCACGGCCATGCATCAGACAGTGATACCACCGATGATGTGCGAGAAAGATCCTGATACTGACTATCCGCCTGCTCTTGAAACAATCGTCGCTCGTTTGCTTGAGAAGTCGCCCGACGATCGCTTTGATTCGTTGGCTGACGTGGCGCAAGATCTTTTGGCACTCGAGCGCGGTGACGGCATAAGCCTTGATCGCCGGGCAGGGGATAATAGACCGCGAGTTCCGTCAAGAGCGCATTCCATTTACGAGAAATCAGTCACGCAAGTGCAGAATTCAACCATTGGCAGCACTACAGGCAGTTCTGACGCGTTGCCGTTCTTTCGCAGTCGCAATGTTTTGCTCTTGTCGGTGACTGTTGCCCTGGTCGCAAGCTCTTCATTCTTTGCCCTGTTTTTTGTTCGGCAGCATCAGCCCAAGCCGATTGCATTGATTGATGCCAACGCTGGAGTGACAACCGACAGCACTACACATCTTTTTCTGGAGAAAATAAGTGATGGCAATGAGAATTTATCGGAGGAAGATAAAGCAATCAAGGCTTTTCTAAAATCAAATCCGGCGCCGTATTCACATATTGAAAGCAACGGTCCAAATGAGCTCTGGGTTTTCCAGTTTCCGGAGCAGTTCTCTATTGGTGATTGTACCTTCAATCAAAAAGTGGTGCGTTCTCAGTATCCTTACCCCGCGGCGCGAGGTCGCTTAGTTGTGCTCTACGGTGGAAAATTGAAGTTCGAGGCCGATGAATGCGTCGACAGACATCCGCAGTTGCTGGCCGGCTTTAAGCCAGATGATATTGACTGGCTAGTCGTGGATAAACTTCCAGTGGTTGCGCCGACTTTGGCGGAAAATTTAGCGCGCTTGACCGGGTTGCATCGCCTCAATCTGAAAACAAAAAAACTTCAAGATGCTGACTTGACATGGATTGACAAGCTCACTAATCTCAAGATCTTGAATATTATTGGCGCTGATATTACCAGTGAAGCGTTAGCAAAAAGTGCTGTTTTACCCAGGTTAGATGGGCTTTTTTTTGAGGGTAAAACTGAGATCACTCCTGTACTTGAAGCGCTTGTTAAGTCTGGCAGCATTGTTGAGGTCCAGATTGACTATCAGGCCTTGACTGAGGCGCAAGTGAGTTTATTTGTGCGAATGAAGCATTTGAAAAAACTGCGCCTGTGCAGCGAGACTGTCACCGACGAAATCTTGTCGCCCTTAGCGAAACTTGTGGAACTCGAAGAGTTAAACCTGGAGTCTTGCCCCCGATTGACGGGGAAAACTGTTGAACGGCTCGTTAATCTCAAAAAGCTAAAAATATTGAAAATGTCTTTGGACTTTGAGGATGCTAAGGCAGAAGCGGCCTTGCACAAGGCTTTGCCGAAGTTGCAGATCTATTAACACTTTTCAGCAGCTGAGCAGTAACATTGGCATTGGAAGAATATAAGCGAGGACTGGCGTGAGCGACTTCTCAAACGCAGAACATGAGTTTGAAGACCTCTCACCAGATGAGTTTAGGATTGGTTCACTTATCGGTGATTCCTATCGAGTGCTTGCCTTCATTGGTGAAGGCGGCATGGGCCTTGTTTATAAAGTCGAACACCTATTGTTGAACAAACTTCTGGCCCTTAAAGTTTTAAAAACTGAACAGCTTTCTGTGGCTGCCTGGAAGCGCTTTCGCAATGAAGCGCAGGCAATCGCCAGACTTGGTCATGCCAATGTGGTCAAAATTTATGACATGAATCAGACGGCCGACGGCCGGCCTTACTACACGATGGATTTGATCGAAGGCCGGTCTATTGACGACTATCTGCACGATTGCGGACGCATGCCTCTAGCTTCCGCATTGCCTGTGTTTCGGCAGGTGTGTTCCGGGCTGGCGTATGCACACGAACGCGGCATTATTCATCGCGATATCAAACCGGGAAATATCATGCTGATCAATAACAACAGTGAAGACGCCAGCAGGTGTGTGGTTAAAATTGTAGATTTTGGTATTGCAAAATTAGTAGACGATGGCGGTCATACGATACAGGGCCTGACTAAGCCGGGCGAAATTTTTGGCAGCCCTCTTTATATGAGCCCAGAACAATGCAGCGGTATCAAACTCGATGCCCGCGCCGATATGTACTCGCTTGGTGTGACCATGTTTCAGACGCTAACTGGGCGGGCACCACTCTTAGGTCGCTCGGCCATTGAGACTACCATTTTGCATCAATCGGAAATACCACCGACACTACATGCGGTGGCGCCTGACGTAGGCTTTTCGCCTGCCCTCGAAAGCATTGTGGCTAGAATGCTGGCCAAGAATCCGGACCAACGTTTCGGAAATTTGGCTGAAGTGGCCAACGCATTGCTTTTAGTTGAGCGCGAGGGGTCCGGCATTGCAGGGGCCCGCGGGACTTCCAGGCGCTCAGCGGTCATCTCATATGAGCATCCGCAAACTACTACGATGACAAGGAATTTTGATCATGGCAAGCTGGGATTAGCGTTAATCACAATTGCGTTGCTGCTCGTCAGCACCGGGGTTATTGTGATAATTAGCAATACACAGAGCGAGCAAAAAGTTGATTCTCCACCGCAAACTGCGCACGCAATTGCCGATTCAAGCAGTACTACACAGGCAGCCGTGAAGCGCGCGCGCGACGAGCAAATGTTCGACCAGAATAATCCGATCCGTGATGTAACGCGATTTTTATCTGCTCGACAAATGTTTTCATCTGCTTACGAAGGCGATAAAGTCTCGACTTTCTCGTTCCCAGACAAATTCTCCGTAGGAAAAATCACCTTCAATGGTCAGCCAGAGGGGTGTGACGCAAAAGGTATTATCCAGAACCCTTCGCATGCCTATGTAGGCTTTGAAGGTGGTGCAGCTGTACTAGGTTATCCGGAGCTGTTGAAGCGTTTTCGAGCGCAAGATCTGATCAAGCTGAAAGTCTCTGAAATGCCTAGACGAAATCCGAAGTTGGCCCAAAGCATTGCTCATCTTGTCAGTCTGACTACTTTAGAGTTGCCCAGTACTTACTTAAACAACTACGATTTAAAATATCTTGAAAAACTGACAAAGCTGGGCGACTTAAATCTAGACTCTTGTTCTATTACAGGTGAGGCGTTAGCGCAAAGTTCTTTATTGAACCATGTTTTCTTACTTCATATCTATGGAACGAAGGATGTTTCGGCGGTGCTCGCCACGTTGCTACGTAAAAATATCGTGAAGGGATTAGTTTTAGGCGATTGCAAGTTGACTGATGACGACATCCTGAAAATCAGCCATATGAGCCATTTGGAGAGATTGTACATAATCAAGACAAATCTATCCGATGGACAATTGCAAAAATTTTTGTCTTTGAAAAATCTTGATTATTTAAACATTGACGGATGCGATCGGCTAACAGCAGCCAGTTTACCCACCCTGCAGAAATTTAAAAAACTGCATTCATTGATATTACCTGACGAGTTAGACACTGATGAATATCGCGACATGCTGCAAAAGTCGCTGCCTTATTTGAAAAATTTTCGCAAACGGCCCTGGTATGAGCTCAATAGGGCAGAACGAAATTAGTTAGATCGCCGTCGAATTTAACTGAAAACAACTGACTGCTAAAAGGCTTTTTTTTGAAATTGGGCGTGGGTACGAAAAATGGCAAAGACATATTTGAAGCGGCGGCACATTTGGTTGTTTGCAAACTGATGAATTTTTGCTTGATCAGTTTTATCGGAATGCCAGGCAGGCTCGGCAAGCCGTAAAGTCGTGTCACCATCTCAGCAGCTTGAGGAAAAATCGGTAATTCGATTGTAGTCAATAATGCGATTTGGCTGCTGGGAACTGTTTTTTTAGCTTGCCCGAAATTTGACCGCCAATATTCAGGCACGTTTGCGTCAACCATAAATTTATAGGTTCGATAGTCTGCGCCCGATACATGCTCGACTGTTGAAGAGATCGGTTTATTTAGTTCACCGTACCAGCTGGCAGAGACGTACATGTTTCTATATTCCTTTATCCACTGACTGTAAGGCAAAACGCAATAAAAATGCTTTTTGGGCGACCACATTGTCACCTGTTTGTCGGCTATTTTATATTGCACCGCATAGTCAAGATTGTTAGGAGCCTGAACAACGATGCCCTCATCAGTAATATAAATTTTGTGCAGGCCAAGTTTTTCATGCTGGTCCAGCACATATCCCTGCTTGGCTGAAACTGAGCTTATACAAGCGCAATAGACAAGACAAAGTAGAAATAAAATTGAATGATGCCCGACCTTTGGCCGGCGAACGGAAGTGTTGTTGCGAGGCATTTGAATACTCGGTCTAACCTAATAGCGATTATATCGTGTCGGCTTTGCGGCTTGGCCAGAATCATATTAATTGATCTGAGAAAAGAGATCGAAATGGTTCGCATTGGACCTCTCCGCTGGCGTCTAAGTGGACCTGAGATGTGGTTCAATTTTTGGGGCGAACGTTGCCCTAACTTGGTGCTATCGGTCTAACATTGGCAGCAATTCTAATTTGATTGATTGGCCCTTTTCTTAAGATACTGACGAATCAAATCAGCTTCCAGATCATATTTACCATTCAGTGAGGCCGTAATTTGTTGCTGTTCTGCATCGGCATAGAAATTCATTTCGCCCAAATGCTTGGGTAAGCCTTCATTAGCCAGAATGATCAGGCGGTCCCTGGCGGCGTCGATTTCTTGCGCGGTGAGGCCGTCTCGCAACAGCTTATTTCGTCCTTCAGCTGCGGAAAATACCTGCACTATGGCTTCTACATCGGCCTGTAATCGCGGTGAAATCTCGCCTAGCTTTTTGCCCTCAAGCGCTTTAGCAACTTCGAGGCTAAGTCCGAATTGAGAGCCAAATCCCCAACTTGGTCTATCTAAAAGAGTGAAGTCATTTTTATTGTCGATGGCAATCAGGTTGAATTTCCCCTGCGGTTCAGTTTTGCCGCCGGCTTTAGCGTTGGCAATTGTCTGCTGCGAAAATTCGACCGTATCGACATTTCCTTTAAACATATTGTCTACCGCCGCCCTGGCCATCAATTCGCGCACTGCCGGATTGTTGTTTATCAGCTTAGTGATGCTGCCTGTGGGCAAAACGCCATTCTCCACACCATATGCTTCTGTGGCCCACTCTCTCAACTGCGTTCCTAATTGTTTGCCACCATTGGCTTGAATCATCACTGTGGTGCTTTCGGTAGAACCAGGCAAGGTTACCTTTTCGCGCAAAACTAGCGGTAACGATGGCATGTCTACTTCTGTTGCTGCCTTGACTGTGCGATTGACGTTATCGGATATTTGCGCTCGCTGCATGCGCGACGCTGATTCGGCACCTTCAATATAGGGTCTGATCACGACGTCAGTCATAGAGCCGTCTGCGTTTCTAATTTGACCAAAAAATAGATCTTTAGATTGCTCGAAGTCTTTGGGCAGGTTCAATCTTTCGGTGCGCTGCTTGATGTTTTCAACCTGCGATAATTCCGCCGACTTGAAGTGTTCGGCTAGAGTCGGCTTTGCCGCTGGCTCAGGCACGGGCGGCACTTGTTTTTGCGATTGTTCAAACTGCAAACCCAGTCTGTGCACGCTGCCTAGGGCCGCGCCGACAAATGCCATTTGATAAACGCTCGAGCCGGCATCACTGGCAGAGGGAAGCCAATAGCCTTTTCTCACTGCCACCGTCTCAGCTTGCATCAGGCCGGCAGGAATGGCTGACATGACGCTGGACGAAATTGGATTGGTCAGCAAAGTTTTTGCCCATTGAGGCTTGATTGCGGCGTTGGCTCCCACACGGTTCAGACCAAGGCTAGATGCCGTCAGAGTGGCCATAGTTAACCCGCCAGCCAGACCATTGGATAATCTTTCGTGGACAAAACTGCCACCAGATTCAGTGCTTGGACGCAGAGTCGAATCATAAATAAGGCCGGTGGTGAATGCCAGAGCGCTTTCCTTGACCAAGGCCGGAGCAAATTCTTTGGCGCTACTGACCATAAGTGCAGAGCGGGGCACGAGCGATTTTTCGGCAAATATTTTCATACCGCCAGCTCGTACACTGTTATGCAAAATCAAATATGGCAAGAGCATTCCCACAGCATGCCCCAACATTTGAGCGTGTTCATCCAGACTACTGGTGGCTTTTTCAGGTGCAGTAATACCGACTGCAGCGAATGCGTTTTTAGCGCTCTCCATGGCTTTGCGGCCGGTCACTTGATCTGTTAACTGGCTTAGACCGAGAACTGGTTCTGCGACGGCTGAGTAGGCAGCTGTGCGTGCGAAGTCTAAAGATGAGTGCAAAATTTCGCCTGATAGGCTGCGCTCAGGCGCTACATGTAATTCCAGCCCGGCATTTGAACTCGGTTTAGATAATAGCGGCACGGTTTCCTCTCGCTGACAGATAAGCTGAAAGTATTACTATGGCTACAATTTGACCTAAAGATGTTAGGAAGTTGTGAACGTTTTCTGAAGTTGACCAGTCTACTAAAAGTGGCGTAAAGAAAAAGTGCGCCCCGGGGACGCACTTTTTTCATGGCTTAGTTTTTTGACCTGCTCAGTACCGGTGCTGCGTTATACAGTTCGAGTGCACGCTGGTACAAAATTCTAGCTTCCTGGTCTTGTGAGTTGACAGCCAGCCTGGCATCGAAAACAGCGAGTACTTGCTTGAGTTTTTTGCGTAAGCGCGAGTGCCTGTGCACATCTGAGACGAAGGCAGCGTATTCAGTTGGGTTGGCTTCGGTAAGCATGTAAGTCCAGTTGATGACGTCTGAAACCAAAGCTTTTTCTTCGTTGATTGCCATCGTTAATTGTTCTTGATGCTGAGCCGGGCTCATGTATGTGCCGAATATTATGTCCATGAGCGGATGAACAATGGTGAAATTGCAACGCTGGTCGAAGTGATGCAGCAGGTGAATCTGGTCTAGCCAGCGAAAGTATATGCTGTTTTTTTCCTGGTTAAGACCTTCGTGAAAGCGCTCGTGAGCACGCGATACCACTAACGTTGCATAAGCAGCTAGCATCGCCACAAAGCATAGAGAAGGCAAGTTGAGGCCGTGATAAAGAATGTAGACTGCAGCAATAGCAAGGCCGGGTAGCACCCAACCCCACGCTACTCCTTGTTCGGAAGCCGAATAAATGACATTGCGTTTGTAGAACTTGCCGGTCGGATAGCGAATGTTGTGGTGGTTCCAGTGATATTTTTGGTTGCGGCGAATATAGCTACCACCCAGGCGTGTAAAAACTCCCAGGTGTTGAAAAAATCTGTGGTAGAGATAACCGACCACTTCCACAAAGAGCACCGCTTTTAGTGTCATTTCAATAGTGATCAGTAAGGTGGAGTGATTGTAGTTTTTACTTACCGCCAGTGCCGTGAGCAAAATTGCAGTGAGGATGCACCTGGTTGTGAGCCATAGCGTTGCTGGAGCAAATGGTCTGGCCGTGCGGCTTAGTAGATAGACTTCGTTGCCTGTCATATAGTCTCCTGTGTAGGTTGGAAGCATTACGTTAATTTGCCGGCGCAGGGACATTTTCGATTTCGTCCACCAGCCCGAATTTTTTTGCTTCATCGGCGGAAAGCCACCAATCTTTGCCGCCGTCAATGCGAGCATGCATCAGTTTCACGGTGAGGCGACTGCGCTTGGCCAGAAGCTTAAGAAATTGATCTTGCAAACTCTGACTGCGGGCAATACTTGCTTTCATTTCAGACAGTGGTCCTTCGCTCCCCGACGATACTTCATGTATAAGAATCGTCGAGTTAGCACCGATAATGCGATAGTCAGCGGCTTGAAGCACCCAGGCAGCCGCAGATGCAGCCATACCGTATACGGCAATGGTAAGCTTGTGACCTTTATTGCGCAGGTGATTTAATTCGTCCACCAGTGCGAAGGAAGCTAGCACATCGCCGCCTGGTGAATTGAGCATCAAGCGCAAAGGCGAGTCTGGATTTTCGGCTGACCACTCTTCGAGGGTCATTGTCAGCCTTAAAACTGACGCCTGTGTGATTGGTTCGTAGAGAATAAAATTGCCCTGATCTCCAACTACTGAATTTCTCCTTTCAGCACTTATGAAGGATCGTTTTACTTCTACTCGGTTGATTGACGCAGACTGCGCTTTTGCTTTTACGTTTTGGGCGAAGGTAAGCTGGGCGCAACTGAAAAATATAAACGCCAGTGCGGCGCTCATTGCGATTTTGATTTTCATATTTTTAGTGATTTGGCTATTTGAGCCGGTATGCGGTTAGTTGAGAATTTCGCTCACTACCGTGTCTATTAGCGGTCGTACTGGACCCACTGTAGTTTCAGTGATGCCCATTTGCACGCGGGTTAAAAGCCATTGCAGAAACAATAGCCGAGATAAGCGAAAAGATGATGGCAGCATGCTTTCAATCTGCTCGAAGCTGAACTCACTGCCGGCCGCATAGCCTTCTAGTAGTGCCTTGCGGTGTTGCACCAGGCTGCCGTTTTTAGTGTGACTCGACGCCAGAGTGGCCAGATCATACAGTCGTGGTCCGATAAAACAAAAGTAAGACCAATCAATGAAAACCGGCGCATCTCCATCTTTTAGAACAATGTTTTCACCGTAAAGGTCACCATGCTGCAAGCAGCACTCGAGTGTTTCGAGCTGCTCAGCAACTTCAAAACCGACCGACGTTAACCGGGCGAGAATCTTGTGATTGTAGTCCGGATACAAGGCACCAAGTCTGGAAGCGTTAGCTTGAAAGCACTCGGCAATTTTTTCGCCGCTATCAAGCCGGGCAAAGATTTCAGGATAGTGTTGATTTGATTCGAGGGCCCGATCGTGGGTTTGCGCCAGCGCCAGGCCGGTTATCATTGCCAGTTCATAGCTGTTGTAGTCGCATAAGCTCAAAGAGCCTGCATCTTCTTGCAGCGTTTCAGCCAGGTCGCCGCTCACTTTTGCACCGATTAGAAGCGGAACGTTAGGCAGCTTAGCGTCTTTGACAAAGCGCATTATCTGGGCTTCGCAATGCCAGGGCGCCCTAACTTTTTTGTAGATAAGTGAGGGCACATTGCTGCCGTCTGGTAAATGAAAATGGATTCTTGCTACAACACTAAAGTCTCGTTGTCGCAGATTGTCGATCTCGCTGATCTGGAATTTTTGCTTTAAACAGTTTGAAGCAAAATTCTCAATCTCACAATTGGCAGGGAAGGGCATAACGACTAGCCCTCGGTTTTCTGTTTTGATATTCATAGTTTTTTGTTCGACGAGACAGTTTCATGTGACACCGCATGTAATGCGCGTGCTAATGGTTTATTGTTGAAAGCCTGTTTGCGTTTAGTGGTTTCGCTCGCAAAGAAATTGTAGATGTGGGAATAATTCAAGTTAGCAAAATAGTTACTGTAGTAACTAGACTATTTGCTCGACATGCTCTCGTCGCGACTGTTTACCTGCTTCCCACATAGCGGTGGACCTACATTATTTGCTGTCAGTGGACCTATTTATGTGCAGCGCAAGGCCACCTGGTTAAATACAGTCTTAACTACAATTGGTTCGTAAATGCGCTAACTGCGTGGCTAATATTTTCTGTGCTTAATCCTGAAAACGAAAGCAGAAATTCGCCGCGTTTTGGATTAGACAAATAGTAAGAGCTGGTTGAAGCCATAGCCAGACCTGCTTGGTGGCCCAACTTCAAAATTTCATTGTCGGCCAAAGCCAGGTTAAATTGAGCAATGATATGAACTCCTGAACCATGTCTGGTGATTTCGACACGTTTGCCGAGGGCGTTGGTAAGAGCATAAATAAGTTGTTGCCTTCGGCCTGCCAAAATTTTCCGAGTGCGTGCAATATGGCTCTCAAGGCAGCCCTGACTGATGAATTCGCATAAAGTCATTTGATCCAGCAGTGAAAAATTACGTTCAGAAAGCATTTTTGCTCGCTTAATGATCGGTATCAGATGTGATGGCGCCACCATAAAGCCAAGCGACACTAAAGGGTGTAGCGTCTTCCAAAAAGTAGAAATATAAATCACCGATTGCTCAGTGTCAAGGCCCTGTAGGGCCGGCAGTGGCGCATTTCCATAATTGTACTCGCAGTCGTAATCGTCTTCGATTATATAGGCCTTGTTTTTAGCCGCCCAGTCTAGCAACTGGTAGCGACGATGCAACGACATTACAGCGCCAGTGGGATCGTGGTGCGAAGGTGTGACGTATGCCAGCTTGCAGTCAGCGAGTTGACTTAACTCTGAGATCACCATGCCCTGTGTATCTACTGACACGGGAGCAATGTTTGCGCCAATACTTTGCATGGTTTTGCGGGCAAATACAAAACCGGGATTTTCGAGAGCCACTGTGTCGGACTGGTCTACAAGCAATCGAGAGATGAGGTTTACAGTTTGCTGGGCGTTAGAAAACAAAAAAATCATGTCTGCGTTGCAGTCTAGGTTTCGTGTGCGTTTTAGATAAGCCGCAAGAGCCTGTCGCAAGGGCAAATATCCCATTAAGTCAGAGGCTTCCGATGCAACCTGAGCATCAGGGCAATGTTGCACTAGTAATCGACGCCACTGCTTAACGGGAAGCAAATCAGTTGGCGGAGCGCCAAAATGCAGGTCTGCTTGATCGGCTGAAGTGGATGAAAGCACCGGTAACGACAGTAGCTGATGCGCATACGCAGATAGACGCTTAGCTTCATGGGCCTGATTGTTAATTGACACAGGTGCTGCTGTGCCAGAGGAAAAGTTATGGCAGACAAAAGTGCCTTTGCCTACTGCGGTTTTAAGATAACCCTGATTGATCAGCAAATCGTAGCTGTTCACAGCTGTGATACGAGCGACTCCTAAAATGCTGGCCAGCTGTCTGGTAGACGGCATACAATCACCGGGCGCCAATCGTCCCGATTCAATGCATTCTTTAATTGCATTGGTCATTCTTCGGTAGAGCGGAATTCTGCTGTCGACGTCAATGTTTAACTGCAAAAATTGAAATTTTTGCCCCGATTCATTTACATAAGCAACTTCGCTCAAAATCATCACCAGTGGTTCTACTGCAACGCAGTTTAGTGGCAAGTTGTTTACCAGACGTTAACTGGTCTGGATTTTGGCGCTGTTTTATGTCCCATGTGGGGCGGGAGGTCCAGGCAATGGTCGATTTGTTTTTCAACCGTTAACGGTTCAGTGGCAGCCTTCTGATGTTTGGATGTAAGATGCGCCGAATTCGTGTATTCAGGTCGCACGCTTATTATGGTGTTTTGTGTTAATGACACGCTTTCTTTTGCAAAGCATCTCTGTGAGTGGTACCTGCCCACTCGATCAATCATGCTTTTGCTAATTTCCTACTGACCCTGCGCCTGTTAGGGGCTGCATGGCACTCTGAGCTCTTGAGGAGATACGGCGTTCAGTATACGCCAGCCGCCAATATAACCTGCACCAAAACACGTTTGCGACAGCTTGACGTAGGTCCAACTTCGGTCTATGACGCACCAGAAAAGGTCTAAATAAGTTTGCAAGCATTTTCTGCTAGCTCCCGAAAATTTATTTCGCATGACATTTTCGAACAGTGTAACTGAAATTGCTTGCTTCGGCTGTAGATTGCTCTTCTCTGCGGCAGAGTTCGCATTCGAATTCACTGAATTTGCATTTTTCAGTATATAGCGGTCACCTGGAAGGCGTATAGCCAGGTCTTCCATCTCCAGAATGGTTAAGCTAGAAGCGACCATCGGAAATGGAAGTCCGCTGGCGACGGTGAGATTGTCGCAGCCTATTGGTTTATCCGACAACATTTTTGCTATTAGAACTTGATTGTGATCTAGAGCAGTCAGTCGCGATTCCAGGTCTGGTTGTCCTTGCGCTTCTTCAGAGTCAAAATTAAGTTCTTCATCTTGCGGATGCATTCCTCGCGGCGTTTCGCGACTGCGATGACACACCAGCTTTTGAAACATCGCTGACTTTACCAGCACTGATGCTTCGTTCGGTTGGCCACCAACGGCTGCGGCTATGCTTTTCTCTATATGTGCGATTGATGACTGCGCGACACCGGTAATGTCGTGAATGAGATGGGCGCTGAAAATATAGCCCTGAGCTGTCAGCCATTGCAAGAAAAGCCATGCGGCTGGAACCCTGATGTTCCGGAGGAAACTGCGAGCTGTAAGCGACTGTTTTTTGCCGCAACTTAAACAAGTACCTTTTCTTGTTCCGGCATGTCTTATGAAGTTGGTGCAGTGACAGTGTTTACAAAAGATCAAGGCTCTGCTTAGAGCAATGTGAAGCAGCTCATGCCAGATGGTTTCAAGCGTTGGGAATAGTTGATTGAACAACACGTAAAGTCGTTGGAGCTCTGCTTTGTCATGTTTGTATTGAGCTCGTTTTTCGTTTTCAGGCATAGCATTTTTCTCCGCATTAACGTAAACGCTAATGCGCAGTGAAAAGTTCAAATAGTTCGATTAAAAAAATCGTGTGACAACTGCTCTGAAGGCAGTCATGGCGAAATTGAAGCTTTAAATGTAGTGAACGATCAACCGTTAACAGTTGATCGTTCACTACATTTACCCCCCCCGAAATCACGGCAGCGTAGGACTTTACTCTTTGTCATGTTTTCGCGCAAGCCAAAATTCGCGCCGAAGATTCGCTTGCTATGAATTGACTAGCCTATCCAAATGTCAGCGATTCTTTGCGAGTCTATAGGGCCATAGCTCTTGCTCCGAAAAATGCTGACGTGCTTTGCCCCGGCGCCACCATATACAGTGCGGGGTAATTGCATGCGCCCGCACTTAAGATATTAATAGCGCCATCGCTCTTGAGCCCGCTAAAATTGTTCCTTACTAGTGAAGGCCGCCATTACCCACGCAGCGTGCGCCCGCGGGCGCTTGATCAAAAAAATGGCAAAGTCTTCGAGCATTAATGAGGGTTTGTCCTCGATCTTACATTTTTTTGCCATTGGTTAAATTGAGGTTTGAATCAGGCATAACTATAATACTGGTTTTGGCCGGTGGTTGGCTTCAGACACTGGAGATGCGTAAATTTGCCAGACGGACAGTTAGCACCCTATTTATCTTCAATTGAAAGCGCTTTGAGCGGCGACTTTCAATTCAACGAAATGGATGATTTGGAGGTCAAGCAACGCTTCATGCTGCAAAAGTCTTTGCTAAGCGTTGCCCATGTACTTGAAGCCAAAAACGATACCGGTGACTCTTGCGAGAGCCTGCACAAGCTGGCGGTGGTGTGCCGCCTCTATGACTATCCGCAGTTGGCCGAGCGTCTTTATATGCGGGCTCTAAATCGCTCTATTGCCGATTGCGGCGAACAATCAATCGCCACGGCTCGCCACCGCAATTTCCTCGCAGGCCTTTATGTGCATCTCTCAAGGTTTGATGAGGCTTCGCGGTTGATCAATCAATCGCTTGGTGCTTATGAAAAGCACCTTGGTATCGAACATCTCTACTGCCGCATGACGCTTTTTGCATCGGTGCTGGTGTATGCAAAACAAAACAAGATGGCAGAGGCACTGAAATTGTTTGAAATGGTGCAGGTGCAAAGTCAAAGCATGTCGGTCAACGCTTTTTCTGATAGTCAGTGGAGTGTGGTCAGCATGCGGCTCTGGATGCTGTCTTTGCTGCGTTTCAGCCAGGGGCGTTACGATGACGCATATGAGCTGTTTCGCTACACGGCCATTCTGGAAGCCAATGAAGTCTGGCCCGGCAATTTGCTCATCCATAAAGCTCTGTCAGATTTAATTGCACTTTGTCGCACCCTTGGTTTGCAGTCTGAATCTAAAGAGTGTCAGGAGCTATCGGTTTTAATTGAAAGTACGCTGGCTAATACCAGGCGCAAATAACGCTCTGGGAAAATAAGTATTTCATTGACGACGATGGGCTTACCAAAACAGTCAAGCGTTATTTTCTTGTTTGACGTCGATGGAATAGCCGAGCCCTTTAATTGTGCGAATGCAAGATGTCTTTTGCTCTTTGTCGATTTTTTTTGCGCAATCGCGTAATGCGCTGTCTGACCGCTTCTTCTGAAGCATCTTCGTCAGCTTTAAAAATTCTATCCATCAATTCGTTATAGCTGAAAACTTTGCCGCGGTTGCGTAAGAGTAGCTCAAGCAGTGCGTACTCGTTGGCTGCTAAAGCCAGTGGTTGGCCGTCGAAAGTAACTGCTCGAGTGGTCATATCGAGGCTAACTTGGCCTACCGCCAATATTGACTCAGCCATTGCGCTTCGGCCAGTTCTACGTCATCTTCAACAATTAGAATTCTGGACATGAAAAAACCAAATTAGTACGTCAAGCTCGATCGATCACTGTGATGTATGCCCTGATTTGAGATTATGCTTTCTGGTTTGCTGTAATTTGTCGGTCATTGTTGCAATGCAGTTGCCGTTTTAAGTGGATATTAGCGATTAATTCCCAGTCTTTGTTCCATTGCACGCATTCTGCTCAAAAGTTCCTCTTGATTTTTAGGTCTTTCACCACGTGTCTTCGGAAAAGCTAAATATTCAATTTTGTTCTCTTGAGTGCCGCCATGTTTGGGAGATGGGTTAAGTCCCAGGTCTCTGGCCAGTGCCATAGAGCCTTCGCCTCGTTTGGCTTTCGGTCCAACATCACCAAATACTGCTACTGCCATTTTGCCGTTTTCTTTGTTGCGTACAAGAGCCATGTCGCCAACCTGTACACCATGTGGTTTATATTGACCTTTGGGTAGCACCACATATGGTACTTCTTCTGCATTTACATATTTTGTTTTACCGTCGTCGTAACGCATACTTGTTTTAGTCTGGCCGTGCCGGGGATCGATTTGTTTAGCACGCGGCGATCCATCGGCGTCAACTGCCATCTTCGCGCGCATATAGAGGCCGTGCTCTGTATTTACTAATTTGCCTGCAGGAGCAAAAGCCAGCTCTGCAGCTCTGTCCATCAGGCGGTGCGCCTCACTGGTGACAGGCTGATGCGAATCAGATGATGTCTTCGTTATTTTGCTTTCTGGTAATGTTTTTATTTCTGGTAATGCTTTTATTTCGGGGACAGCTTTTACTTCCTGTACGGGTTTGGCTTCTGGATTTCGATTGTCCGCTTTTTCTCCTGTTGTTTGGTGGCGACTGTGCACCCTTGGTAGCATCTCACCGTTGAGCGCTTGGGTAGTGCCGGGTGTACCCAGTTCTTTAGCAGAGCCGCGCCAGTCAACAAATTTACCCTTGCTGTTTTTCTGCTGCTCGAAACTACCGTCACTATTGGATACGCCTTTGAGCAGTGGCTTCTCACGCTCCCCTGCTCTCTCCTGATGAATACTTACCAGCTCGCGCGCACCGGCTTTACTGGTATTTAAGTTGAGTGAATATTTTTCTCCTTTGTCGTTCTGCAAGTCAAGTTTTTTTACGCCGTCGTTTGCTAGTTGCTGTGCTGCTGCCAGGCGATCCTCAGGTTTGGCATTAGCGTCGGTGATGGTTTGAATGCGCTGGTCTACGCTAGTGTTTTGTTGCGCATTTTTGTAGAGATCGGCGGTGTTATATTGCGGGTTCTGGTCGGCGGCTTGGCCCGATGTCAGCGGCGCAGCCAAACGTGTGTCGTCGAGCATTTTTCGCGATGCCACTGCCTGAGCTGATTCTGCCCGGTCTGATTCTTGATGACGGATTTCTCTGCCTTCGCCCATAAACACCTGCTAGTAATCGGTAGATGCATCTTAGCGGCGTTAATGTGAAAGTGTCGTGATAATGAAATGCCCGAAACAGACCAGCTTGTCGGAGGGGTGCCGACAAGCTGGATTGCTCTTCTAGGGGACGCGCCAGCCAGAGGGGCATATCGGCATACTTAAACTACAATCTGATCGTGACCATATCGTGACCGGCCGCTGACTTTTTAAATCTTAGAATTTCATGCGAACGCAAAATCCGGCGCGCGCCTTTAAATGACATTTGCGCGGATTTAAACCGATTTCTACAGGTTGCCCTTGCATATTCAAATCGAAAGTAATGATGCGATCGAGCTTGAGACGGAGGTCTCCACCCGGTTGCGGAGCCCGTGGACCCATCTCGAGATTGAGACGATGGTCAGGCCCTGTCCCTGGCGAATGTAGTGTGTATGGTGGATTATTGAAATCTAGTGGTTTATTCAATTTGAAATTATTCGAATTTTCAACGGATAGATCCGGTAGATCCTTTATTGTGCGGTCGATCGCCGCGCGCTCAGTATCAGAGAGCGGCGAAAGATTCAGTTTGGGCGCCTGGCATTCTTTGCTGCCAGGTTTAAATGGTCCGCCGGCGCAAGTGAGAGGCGTGAATTCAGGAACCAGAACCGTCGGCTCCGGCGTTTGCATTTCGTGTTTGTTATTGTCGGAAAGAGTTTCAGAAGAGTCCATTTAGACCTTAAAATAAAACTTTGGATAAAGCTTTGGATAGCGCTTCCTGTTCTTAATAATGCAGGCCCGGCCCCCTCACGCCTAGGGGGAAATCACCATCGGCTGACTTATTTATGTACATACTTAAGTCCAATTCGTCCTTCTAAGTTCATGCACGCGTTCACGAATATCGGCTTTCCAGTCATCACTCTTAGTTTCCAGGCCTTTCATAATCATCAACATTCGATGATTTTTTAAAAACCTTTCTTGATGTTGCATTAGAAAGTTCCAGTACATAGAATTGAATGGACAGGCATTTTCTCCAAAGGTTTTCTTTGCATCGAAATAACATTTACCGCAGTAATTTGACATCTTGTTTATGTAGTTCGCCGATGCTGCATATGGTTTGGTACCTACGTATCCGCCATCCGCATGCAGACTCATTCCGACCACATTCGGAACCATCACCCAATCATAGCCATCAATGAACATAGAGTGAAACCAATCGTTTGTCTTCAGCGGGTCTAAGCCAGCTAGCAAGGCGAAGTTTCCGAAAAGCATTAATCTGACTATATGGTGCGCATAAGCATGCTCTTGAACCGCTTCAATGGAATCACTCATGCATCGCATGCGTGTCTTACCGGTCCAGAAAAAATCTGGCAGCTCTTCTGTCGCACTCAAGGAATTTCGCTGTTTGTAGTCAGGCATTAGTCGCCAGTAGGCGCGCCATACAAATTCGCGCCAGCCAATCAATTGCCGAATAAATCCCTCTACCGAAGAAATTTGTGCCTGCTTCGACAGATATCTTGATTCTGCTTCCCGACAAAGTTCTAGTGGGTGAAGCAAGCAGGTGTTGATGTAAGGAGAGAGTATTGAGTGATTTAAAAACGGTTCGCCGTCGAGCATGGCATCTTGATGAGGCCCCCATTGATCCAGCCTTTTTTCAAAGAAATCTTCTGCAGCTCGCAGTGCATCTTGGCGCGTCACAGCGTAGTTCCAGTTGTCGGTAGTGCCTGGGTGGTCACCAAAATACCGCTCGACCATATCGATAACTTTTTTTGTGATAGCATCGGGCGGAAATGACATCAAACTCTCGTACTTCAGTTGTTTCCCTGGTGCTAATCGATTGCTCTTGTCGAAATTCCAGGCACCACCCATGGGGTCGTCGCCGTCCATAAGTAAACCGGTTTTCTTGCGCGTCATGTGATAAAACTTTTCCATAGTCACGCGTGCTGTGGGTGACGTATGCAGTTTCTCAAATTCTTCGCTAGTGGAAATAAAGTTAGAGTGAGGAAAAATTTCTACGTCGATTGACCTGTCTAAAAGTCTCTCTGAGCATATCTTCGCCATGTTGGTGAGATGCGCTGTTACCCCGAATTCGCTTTGTTCCATCATAAGCAATCTAGTCGGATTGTTTTTTTTGATGTGCGTTGCCAGCGCTTCGCTAAATTCAGGACTTTCTTCATAATAATCCACATTCCAGCCTGCTTCTCGAAGCTCTTCAGCGAAGTGACGCATTATTGAATAAATGAGAACCAGTTTTTTTTTGTGATACCGCAGTTGATTGCCCCTTGCAACAGACTCGATCATCACCACCATTGCGTTGTTTTTATCAGCGGCCACCAGTGCACTGTTGTTCATAGAACATTGGTCGCCAGTGATCCAGACTGTCTCGCGTCTTTGTTTCTGCTTAGAGTTATTCATCTTCTGAAAAATCAAGGTTATGAGGCGCGCTACGCCTTTTGTGGCTATTACCTGTTAGCGGGGTGGAATCGTCTACTACTTCAAAAGCAAAATCGTCCATCCAAACGCATCCAGAGCCATTCAATAGCACTCCAAAAGCAATATTGACGCTTTGATCGGAGACGTCGAGAACAATTTCATGTTTAGTCCAGTCGGTATCGCGTAGTATCGGCCGATCTTGCATATTGTCAAAAGCTAGTGAATCGCCGAGTCCGCGCTCACCGTCTACTCGCATCCACATACCAGCCCAGCCATCTATGTCTTTCGATTTCACCCAGCCTGTTAATTTGACCCGCTTGTCTCTAAATTCGCCAACGCGAAACATTTGCATCAGTGTGCCAAAGCCATGCAGTTTTTGTGTGTTCGAACGCATAAAGCCGCAGCGATTGCCGCTGTGACCCTCAGTGGTGCAGAGGCCCATATCATATTCGCGGGGGTTGGAGCCGGCTTGAATCCAGCCGGCGGGCAACACCGCCTCTTCGCTTTTGTCGCCGTTTTTTGACGATTGCTTTGGCTGATCTGTTAATTCTTTGTCGCTGGTTCTTATACTCAGATTGGCCGTGGCTTTGGGATTATTTTTGTCTTTTTTCTCTGCTTTGTCTTTCGATTTGGCTTTTTCTTTTTTGGCCATGAATGAAATGAACCTCGGCTGTTACTAACTGGTCGGCTGATTGTATATTCCCGAAATTCAAGCAGGATCGAAATTTTTCAATCAACCGTTAACTGTTGATTGAAAAGCCGAGTCAAACAGGCCACGATCCACAGAAAAAGTCCAGAACCAGGCACTTAATATTAAAAATTCCCTTGCTGTGGCCTATGGGATTTCCACCATTGTCCTGCCGGCAATTAGGGCCATACTTACAATGGTAATTTGTCCCCCGACAATTCGACTATCCCTGATTATGTGTAAAACCTACAGTAGCAATCAAATGATTCTGAGGTGCGTCCTATGGGCTCGCCGTTAGACCAAGGCGCGACGACGCCTGAAAAGATTCAAGATCCTGCAAAGAACGCAGGAGCTGACGCATCGCCCGTTCAAACTTTTACTACTAAAGATTGGCAAACGGCAAAAGTTGACGGCAATGGTGACAAATCCACCTCTTTACCGTCTGTCTCTATCGATAAGGCCGGCCCTGGAGCAGTACTGGTGAGCGACCAGGCCACGATTGAAGATAAATTAAGGGCTGTAGAAGCGCTTGGCAAGGCCGGACAAACCAGTGTAGAAATTGTCGATAAAGACGGCACCAAACGCAATCTCACCATAGAGCTAGAAAAAGCCGGAAGCCGCATACTGGTGCACCTTTTTGCCACTGACGACCAGGGTAAAGAGAGGGTAGTCTTACGCGGCGTAAAAAACACCGACGGCACCTATCAGCAACAGCAAACCGAAAGCGGCGTGGTTGTTAGCTCTTACGGCAGCTGGTGGTCGGAAAATATGGGCGACCGCACCTTCTTTTCCGAAGTCAAACAAGCGTCTGCTAAGCCTGCTCAATCTGCTGAACCCGACTTGTTTCCAGCCAGGCGCAATGAAATTCCTGCCAGTAACCTAGCCACTGCTGCTGCTGGCCAAAACGACGCTAATTCCAATCAATTTCCTGCCAGACGCAGTGAAGTCGCACCAGTTGTCGTTGCTGACGTGCCGCGGCCGGTATTACCTGGGCAAGATACTCTTGTAGATAC
>CASBPX010000126.1 GCA_949127735.1 Candidatus Obscuribacterales bacterium
ATTATCGAGTTTTTTCAAGTTACTCAAATACTTGAAACACCTGCTGCTACACAATGTTCTTGAAGCACCGAGAAAAGTTAAATTGGGTAGCAGCTCTGAAATGACCTTGACGCCGCCATCAGAAATATCAGTGCGATCTATTTCCAGGTGGGTGAGTTGGCGGAAATTCTTCAGAAAACCGACGTCATTATTTTTGAGCGGCAAGCTTTGCAGTCCTAGAAAATGCACAGGTGCCGTTGCCATCGCCTCGGTCCAGGTTCTGCCACTCGAATCGTCCATGAGCCGCAAGAAAAATTCTTTTCCAGCGGGAATTTCAACTCTGCCCTTCGCCACAGCAAACTTTTGCAGATGGTTGGTTGATGTTTGGCCGTCTTCGTTGTCATCAAACAGCAACACTGAGCCGACCACATGATTATCGGGAAAGTTCAAGACCACCGGTTTAGCGGGGGCGGCAGCAGCGGAACTAATTGAAAAAAGCATTACCCCGGCCATGAGCAAGGTCTGATAATGGCGGGGAAACTTTTCAGCTGGAGGCGTACGCATTTTGGCTTAAATGCTTCCGGCAACAATTTCAATCAAAGGTTTATTTGAGGTCTGATCGGTGACAATGTCGCCGACCGAATAGTGGCAACGCTCTCTGACGCCGACAAAATCTACATTGACGTCGCTAATTACTGCGGCGATAGCTTTAAAAGCTTCCTGGCCTGCTTTTTTGTCAAAACGCCTGATTAATGCAGCGGCATAAAGTCTACCTGCCGGGCTGCCGTTGAGACAAATCCATTCAAGGTCAACTTTGCTTTTGACACCGCTTTTGCAGGCATAGCTAATAGCGCCGCTCATCTTGCCGTTTTTGAGACCGGCTTCTTCCAACTGTTTGGCTGAAGCGATCACTGTCAGCTCAGGGCTCATAGCGCGCTCTGGCGGTTTGGGTGCGTCTTTTTGAACCACCATTTCAACGCTGGGCTCGGGAAAGGCCGGCATCTGCGCCTCTGCCTGAGTAAACGAAACCAAACAGAGCGATAAAACAAAAAGACTTTGAGGCAAAATAGTAGCTCGAGTCATTTTCATATTTATCGCTCTGTGATCCGGTTCGAACTAAGTTTCTTATTTTACGCCGATCAGATCTACTTCAAATACCAGAGTGGCATTTGGCGGAATATCAGCGCCGGCCCCTCTGGCTCCATAACCAAGAGCTGGTGGAATTGTCAATTTGCGCTTCCCGCCCGGCTTCATGGTGGCAACACCTTCGTCCCAGCCTTTGATCACAGATCCGGTGCCGATTTGAAATTCAAAAGGACGGCCGCCGTGATCGTAAGAACTATCGAATTTCTTACCGTTAGTAAGCCATCCGGTGTAATGAACAATAACGGTTTGACCGTTCTTAGGCGAGTCACCTGCGCCGACTTTGAGGTCTTCGATGACTAGACCTGTTGGTGTGGTGGTGCTGGATGTTTGTGTCATTGAATTTGCTCCGCTGGTAGTGACGGTATCTGACGTAGTGCCACCGCTGGCAGTGGCGTCGCTGGGCAGAGTGCTGGCCAGATCTGTTGCTGATGTGGTGGTCGTGGTTGTGGTCGTTGTTTCCGCAGAATTTGAAGCATTCGAACAGGCAGTTGTTGACAGGCCGGTTAAGGTAGCCAAAGTGAGAGCTAAAAGTGTTGATGCTGGCGCTAATTTACGCATACGGGTCCTCAATAGTACTGATTGAATTCAATCTGATAGGCCAAAGTTATAGCAGAACCGGCTGAAATTACCATTAGACAGCAACAGACGAGCAAGTAGACGAACAAGTATCAAGTGTTCGTAATCACCCCATTTACGCCACCTCCCGGGCGGTAGATGATCATGACAAGCAAATTAAAAAACACTTTCGTCGCAGAAATCTTTTAAATCATCACCCATGCCTAAAGTCAGCCACAGTTCAGATTCAAGTGCAGGCGCCGAAAAGAATTTCGATGCTCAACTGAACAGTAAACTGGCAGACGATTCAATCAGCACTCGGTTGTTTGCCTCTTTAGGTACCGGCGATGCTGCCAAACCTGCCGGCACCATGACAAAAGCCGCAGTTGTTGTGGAAGGCACTTTGACAGGTCTCGTAACCCATGGTGTGTCAGAGGCGGTTAACAATCCCGGCCGTTTTGGCGCTGAAATCTTAGGCGCAACAGCTCTCACTGTGGCCATGAAAGGCCCATCTTGGGTAAAATTTCCGGCTCTCGGAGTGGTTGCCGTCGGTACATACGCATTCGGTGCGCACGCGATTGACTCGGGCCTAAAGGCAATGTCGATTACTAAAAACATGACCGAAGGCAATCTGGCCGAAAGTCGCGCCGCTATTAGTGAAACCTTAGGACCCCTGGCCTTCGACTCTTTGATGATGGTTGGCTCAGGTTACGCGGGTACCAAACTGGCTGGTGTTTTACCAAAAAGGTTACCCACCGTATCATTTGAAATGGCCCCACAGCTAGCCTTTGAAGGTGGCGGCATGGCAACGTCCGGGCCTCGTTTGCGTTTTGACTATGCACCTGAAAGTGCTGGGCCAAAAGACAATGTCATGGCCATGACCAACTCACATGACGGGACCGGCGGCGGCAGCTCCAGCAAGCACATACAAAAAGATGGCTACAAAATCGTTTCATCGCGCGGGTCTCGTGGCGAAGAGGTACAGCTGGTAGAGCAAATGCCGGCCATGAAAGCCGTAGAGCTGCTGCACGGTGACCATTCGATTTCAAATATTCGCGCCAACGGCAAAGTTGCCATCGGTTTTCCGACCGGCGAAGCGCGCATGTTCGACCTGGGAAAACCAATTAAACGCGTTACCGTAAGCGAATATGCCGGCGGTCAGAAACAATATCGTCTCAATGAAACAGCCTTGCCCAATATGGAAGTGAACAATCTCAATCATGAAGTCAAAGCCGTTTTAGCCAATGGCGACAAATTGCACATGGTGGACAATGTGCCAGATGGCTACATGAATTTCAATCACAAAGACGGGCTCAAGTCATGGGTGGAATATTCAGGACGGCTGGTTTTCCAATTGCCCAATGGTGTTTTGACAGAAGCGGTTATCCCCAGCCAGATTGCCAATATTAAACTGACAGAGCGCCTTGACGGCAGTAAGCTTTTTGAATTCTTAAATCCTGAAGGTAGTGTTTTACCTCAAAAAGTAGAGCTGCCATCTACTGCAGCTAAGGCCAAAACTTTTGATGAAATTACTCAGTGGCGTGATTTGAAAAATTATCTCGCCGGACGTCCGAGCAATAGCGGCACTAGCCATGGTTTTGAAGTGCATCGCGTCGAACCTGATGCCGGCGGTGCAATTCATCAGCAGCAGTCGCATAAAGAAAGCTTCCCTTTTTGGAATCCAAAGCTCCGATCGCAATCAACCGAAAGAGCCATGGCTCAACACATTGCTGGTGTAGATCCGCGCACTATGCGCGGCAATGATCTGGAAACTCCGGCTGACATGATGCTGGCTCAGCAAGGCCACAGCTGGATTACAAAACGATATCTTGATGGCCTTGATCGACAAGACAATCCGTTCGGCAATCACTAAAACTAGCCGATGGCGTCTTTAAGAGCACTGTGCGCAGCCAGATATTTGGTGGTCATTGAAAGCACTTTGGCTTCTTGAGTTAGCCTGCAGTGGGTGTCTTGCAATTCCAGTAAGGCCTGCTGATCTTCTGGCACACCATACATGGTGCCAGCTACCCAGTAAGACAAACTGAGCGGGTCCGATGGTAAATCTTCGGGCAGCTCAACCTGTTTGTCAGTTAGCTTGCCACTGAGTTTGAGAATATTTTTGATGCATTCTAAAACTTCCTCAGTCACTGGATAGAGATCTTCGGCACAAGGTTCGTCTTCAAGCCATTCGATTTCGCCTTGCAGGTACGGCAGATCTTCAACGGTGCGCAAAACTTTAAAACGCCTTCTACCCTGAGTGAGAATATTCATGCGACCATCAGGCAGCTTTTCGCATTCTAAAATTTCGGCTGAAGAACCAACTGATGCCGCTTGTGATCGGTGTGGATCATACAGAAGCACACCAAAAATTTTGTCACCAGTCATAATTTGCGCCACCATTTGCCTATAGCGTGGTTCAAAAATATGCAGTGGTAGAGGCGCGCCTGGAAAAAGCACCACATCAGGCAGCGGAAATAAAGGAATAATTTGTGTCAACCACTATCTCCAGATCTATGATCGGCCCGCATTGCCAATTGAGGGCGGCCTGACAGCAGTATAAGCACAGCAACCGGGTGCGCACTTATCATTGTCATCAGCCACGTTAGTTGATTCTAGCCGTTCCTCGACCATATCTCCCATCATTTTTGCAAAATTAGCATTGGTGCCGGCAGTGCTGGTGCGAACAAATTGCATGCCAAGCTCACCGGCAAGGTCTTTCGCCTCTGTGTCCAGATCGTAAAGAATTTCCATATGATCCGAAATAAAACCAATTGGGTGAACCAGAACAGTTCTAGTGCCGTGCTCAAAAAGCGTGCGCATGTGGTCTAAGATATCTGGCTCAAGCCATGGCTGGGCGGCAGGCCCGCTGCGGCTTTGATAAACCAGTTTATAGTCAGTGATGCTGAGCGCTGACGCAACTTTGTCGCAATTTTCTTGCAGCTGTTTTACATATTCGCAATTGTCAGCCATGGCCATAGGAATACTGTGAGCAGTAAAGGCGACATGCACCTGAGGGCGCTCCACCTCAGGAAACTTTTCCAGACCTGCTTTGACATTTTCAATATTTGCCTGAACAAAAAGTGGCTGTTTGTAATAGCCGGGAATTTTGTCAATTTGCAAATCTTCTGCCTCGGCTTCAACCTTGGCTTTTTCAATATCTTCCAGGTACTGCCTGCAACCAGAATATGAACTGTAAGCAGACGTGACGAAGGTGAGCACTCGTTTGATGCCCACCTTCTTCATCTGCCTCAGCGTATCGGTCAAGAGCGGATGCCAGTTGCGATTACCCCAGTAAATCGGCAATGCAATAGAACGCTGTTTCAATTCACTTTCAAGTGCGGCGATCAACTGGCGATTTTGTTCGTTGATTGGGCTGACGCCTCCGAAGCGCTCATAGTGATGCGCAACTTCTTTCATGCGCGCTTCAGGTACATTTTTGCCCCGCAGAACATTTGCCAGAAACGGCATCACGTCTGCCATTCCTTCAGGACCACCAAATGAAAGAAAAAGCACGGCATCGTATTTTTTCATGCTAGATGACTGGTCAATATATCAAGCACTTCACCCTCTTGTGGAAAACGGCCGGTTTGTTTCTTCGAGAAAATCAATTTGCCGTCTACCTCTACCTCGAAAACGCCACCAGAAGACTGATGTATCTTTGTTGGATAGTTAAGCAGTTTGTTGATATCGGCTGCCAAACTGACAGCCCTAGATTTGTATCCTCAAGAACCACAAAAAGTTATGGATACATTTGGTTTTTGCTCGCTCATGTTGTCTCCTGTTGTTAGCAATCTAAAAAATCGTTGTTGCGGATGTAGAGCTGAAGCTCTTCCAGGTGAGTAACTTCCTCTAGAATAATGGCTTCGTACATCAATTTAAGCACGATATCTTTTTGAAATTCGCGCAACTGCTCTTCATACATTTGAATATGGCTTTCTTCCATGGCTATGTCTTCTTGCAGCATTTCAAGAAGAGTTTGGTCACCAGGTTCGCCTACTTCTTCCATCTTTACTGATGGGTGACCACCAAGAGCCACAATTTTTTCACCCAAATGAGTAGCGTGCACCATTGAACCCTGCACCAGGCTGCGAAAAAGCTTGACGAGCGGCCCGCGGCCAGGACCAAGTACGATGAATGAATGATGTAGATATCTGACTAGACCAGCCAGCTCGCGCTCTAACGCCAGATTGAGGGCGGCAATTACTCTTTTCTTGTCAACTGTTGTTTCCACAGCTTAATCCTCGCCTTATGCGTTAAATGGTAGATATAAATCCAATGATTAGTCCCATAATTTTAACTCACAGAATCAAATGCAGACACTAACTAATATCAAGAGGACAATCGCCTGTTCCCTGGCGATTGCATCGGCGGCTGCCATCTATGCACCGCTAGTGTGGGCTGCGGCCGGCAGCCATATGACCACTGAGAACATCCCGCACAATCAGATAGTAAGACCACTGGCTGGAAGATTGGACAATACGGCCGTGCTCAATAGCAACTGCCCTGAACTGGTCACTGGCGAGGGCATACTGGTATCAACATTGTCTGGAAAGGGCCGCGATGTACCGGAAAATCATTTGAATTTCAAGTTTAAAAATGACTTTGCTCTTTTCTTTCACCATATCAATAAGCAGAGCGAGGAAGACGCCAAGAAGACACTTTACGTCAGTTGGATTGCTTTTAATCCGCAAAAAAAAGATGCCAAATTAATCGTTTCTGAAGAAGCTTCTTATCTCAGCCAACCCGATGCGCCCTTCGTCGAACGGCCGGCTTTAGCCCCCGATCCGGACAATACTCTCTATTCCGGACCAGGCGACAGGCTTACAGCTGACTTTATCCATGACACTTTTAGCACTAGCGATACAAAATCAGCAAGAAACTTACCCCTGACCATCACTGTGCCGGCAGGTGAAATGGCGATTGTCAGGCAAATGGACGTGCCGGTGGCAGACTTAAAATATCACCACAACGGCCGTTCATTTTATGCTCGCGGCAATATTCAAGGGGCTCTTAATATGGCCACAATTGCCACTTTTTCCGAATCAGGGCCACCTTCATTAGCCGAGCTCGAAGCACTATTGCAGCGATCACTTTTAGCTCATCCTCGAGAATACGAAGAGCTTGCGCCTACACCGGATGATTTTAAAGGTCGTTTTGTTTATGGCCGAGTGTCTGGAGTGCAAACGGGAGCAAAAATTGAAGCTGCCCACAGCCTCACTCTTAGTAAAGCCAGCGAGGCGACGCGCAATTATCCCATCAGTTCTCTAGTAAATGGAACATTTGGCACCGGCGAAATTCAAAGTGCACCGCTTTTGCGCCGCTACCCCGACACCGCATATAGTGCCCATGGCAACTACTGCGTTGATTATAAAGTCAACTTGACCATTCGCAATAATGATTACATCAAACGCAAGCTCTATGTCGGTTTTGATTGCCCGCTTAAAGCCGACATAGATGAAATCAAGTATGCCGAACGGCCCGAAAAAGCCGTATTTTTTCGCGGTTCGCTAAAAGTTTCTTCTGAAGAATACGAGCGCTTTTATCATTTTGTTTTACATAAGGGGGAAGCGCTGGAACCCTTTGAGAGTTTTGAAGTAGAGCCAGGGCAGACGCGCACAGTCACCGTCGAGCTGTTGTACCCGCCAGACGCGACACCTCCGCAGCTGCTAAAATTCTACAGCCCTCAATCTGAGTTACCGACGCTTGATTTAAACCCTGTTATAAGAGATGAAAACCGCAACGTGCTCTAAATTTTGGCGCTCAGATACAATCCCTTTTCTTCCCGCCGCCACCAGTGTCCGGTTTTAAGCATGATTGCCGGGGTCTCCAGCTTATAATTGAAGATTCTTACACGCAAGAATTTGGGCGGCTCTTGACTGAACGGATTAGTCTGCACCAAACTTAAAACACTCTTGTCGTTGCGAGATAAAGCGTTTAAAAAGCTGACGAACCAGCGGCTTGGCTGCATACCAGCTTGAGCATTAAGTGCTTCGAACCAGAGTTGCCAATCAAGACGTGGCATGTGCGGCGCTACTGCCGGTGGTGGCCTCTCGAGAGCGCCAATTTTATAATAAAATTCGTAAGCGTTGTAGTTCATACCGTCGCTACTGCCTTCAATAATTAACTCCGGTCGCTCTCTGGTCATGCTGGCAAAGAGGCCATAGCCTGATGATATACCCCAGCTCTGGCAGAAGCTGTATGCAAGCCTCGCTGGGGCAGGCAGCATGTAGAAGATTTCACGGCCTGACATAGTTAGCACCAGGCTGACAGAACTGGCAAAAACAATAATGGTCATGGCCGGATACGCAATTAGCTTTTCCAACACCTTTAGGCCTTTACCGCTATTGTCTCCAAATGAAGATGATTGGCCAAGCAGCCAGTTCTGCAGCCAGGACAGGCGCATAAGAGTAAAGAATCTTTCCAGATCTTTTTCTGACAGCCAGGAAAGTGTCAGAGCAAAGCTTAGTAGATTGAAAAATCCATAATTGCCAGAACAAGCAATGGCAAGTTGCAAAAGACAAAAGAGAATTACGGCAAATCGGCGCAGGCTTGCCGTGGTAAACAGAAAGAATGGCACCAGCACTTCGATAACTAACGTTGCGGCACAGGCCGCCTGGCTTAATAAAAGCGGCATCTGGTGACAGAAGATAGATAGTGGTGCAGGTAGTGGCTGCGTTTCGAAATGATAGGTGAGTGCAGTTAGAGTAAGCCAGCTTGAATCATTTGCCGGCTCAGTAAAGAGCTTGACAAAGCCAGATGAGAACATTAAGCGGAAGGTTAGCCAGGCAAGCGCTAAAAGTGCCAGACTACGGCTTCTTGGCGAAAAAGAAAAGAGCTGGCTGCGGCCAAGGAAAATGGAGATAAATCCACTTTCAAGCAAAAGCATGTCCCATTGGAAAGACAAAAAATCTTGCCCTACTGAAACTATAGACAAATAGCAAAGATAAAGAGCAATCAGTACGACGGGCTCAAGCACAGCAAAAAAGAGCATCAGTGCGAGCAAACAGCCCACCACATTGACTGTTAGAAGAGTATTGTAATGGGGAGCAAAAAGCAAAAATGACGGAGAACTGAGTAAACCAGGCAGAACAATATTTTGTTGCGATAGTGTAGCGTGTTCAAATAGAGCCGCCACCGGAGCAATGCCCTGATCACCATACAAGCCCTGTAGCTGCGGCAGCAGGGAGGCAAAAGCACAGAAGTAAACCACTGCCAGTAGTCGCAGATATAGAGCAATAATCAGATCTGGAGATTTTTGCAGAATCAATTTAAAAGAGCGGTGCCATTGTTATAAATTTTGGGCCACATGACTTTTAGCCAGTAAGTAAAGTGATCTGGGTTCGATTGCATTTCACTATCTAACTGCGCCAGTGAAAACCAGCGCCAGTCCATTACCTCAGCGCTGTTGGGCATTGCATCACCGCTAAAGCGGCCAAGAAATACGTGATCAAATTCGTGTTCAATCAGGCCTTTATCAAGTTGTACTTGATAAATAAACGAGAAAGCAAATTGTAAGTCGGCGGTGATACCCATTTCAAATTGCAAACGAACGGCAGCGGCATCAGCTGTACTCTGACCCGGCTCTGGATGCGTGCAACAAGTATTGCTCCATTTACCTGGAGAATGATATTTTTCCATAGCGCGTTGCTGCAATAATATTTCGCTTTTATCGTTGAATACTATCACCGAAACAGCACGGTGCAGTTGACCTGTCTGGTGAGCCAGCAGCTTTTCTGCCTGCCCCAGCTCTTGATCTAAAGTGTCAACCAAAATTACGTTAGTCATGGTTTACCTACTTTATCTAGCCAGGCAGTCAAACGAGTAAACGCTGTAGATTTTGATTCGTTCGAATCATTATCACTGTGGCTAGCTACGCGGCTTTTAGCGTGCCCAAGTGCATTGAGTGCATGGAATGTCAGCTCTCTAAAAATTTGAAAGTCAGATTCGTCCCATTTTCCAGAGGCGGTGGGAACCATGGTTTCCATTTGCCGAACCGTTTCTAAAGACAACTGATTATTGTCTACAAAATTCGCAATATGGGTAGCTAAAACAGTAGTCGCCTTTTGTAAAAATTCTGCTTCTGTCTGACCATGCAACGGCAGCTGGTCTTGATATAGTTTCATCAGCCTGATGGTGTCCACAGCGTGCAGCATATGCTTAGCGTTGGCCGTGGAAGTGGAAGAGGCATGAAATCTGAAATCGCACAATTCTTGATCGACAAAATAATATTGTCCGCCGTTGAGTATCCGCAACCAATACTCAAGATCACCCAGCTGATGAAATTTAGTATTAAAACCATCGCCTACTAAACTGCTGCGATATGCCACCGTGCATGGTTCGCCTATAAAATTATCAATATAGAGTAAAGAAGCTTTGATCACTTCGTTGGCGCCAACAGGCGTATTGACCGGGAAGTATTTAGAGGCTGAATTGATCATGCCATCTAGATCGATGGCAGAGCCAGACTCGTTTATCCAACGTCTTTTGACACTGACTAATGCCACATCAGAAAATTTTGTCAGTACATCATGTATTACTGCCAGCATGGTCGAGTGAAGAATATCGTCCTGGGCAAAAGGTTTGACGATTGGAGCTTTTGCCAATTTGAGGCAGGCATTGTAATTGGCAAACAGACCGAGGTTAGTGGGGTTGCTTGACCAGCGGAGGCGCTTGTCTTGCTGACTATAGCTATCAATTATGGCAACAGAATTGTCGGTTGAAGCATCGTCGCAAATGATCAATTCAAAATCACTAAGCGTCTGAGCTTGAATGCTTTCAATAGCTTCGTTCAAATATTTTGCGCCGTTATAAACCGGCATGCAAACAGAAACTAGTGGTGGCATTGTCTTTCCTTTGAGTGCATCATATAAGGTCAAAGGCTGCCGGTCATGAACCTCATTTTAGAATCTAAATCTAATCTTCTTCAAGTTGTCGATTTCGAACTTTGCAATACCAGAATATGGGTATACCGGCCAGAAGTATGACTAAGCCTGTCAATTGCGCCACCCAGTGAACACAAACAAAGGCCGCATAAGCCCAGACAGACATTGCAATCAGAGCCATCACCCAGGCCTGGAAATTGCCAATCCTGCCGATTCTAAAGGGCCTGGCGAGGTCAGGATCGGTATGACGCAAGCTGATCAGGCAAAATCCGTAGAGAATTGCCACAAAGGCGTACATAAATCCAAAAGTATCACCAAGGAAAGCGTAGGCATCAGGAAATAGTTTAGTGCGCGCTACTAGATTCGCTCCGACAGCAATAAGCGAGATAAACCAGAACTGAAACCACAATGAATATTTCGGCACCTGGGTGATTGGGTCGAGCTGGGCAAATTGAGCAGGAAAAAGTTTAGTTTCAGCCATGGAGTAGCTTACTCTCGCTGCTCCAAGCAGGGCGGTAAAACCGCAGCCGACGATGGATGCCACCACACAAGCACTAAAAAACTGACCGCAAAGAACTCCTCCGAGCCAACCGGCCAGGGCGGGGCAAGTGGCCTGCACTGTAGTACCAGGCACAAGCAGAGTACTCTTATCGCCACTGAGCTCATATGGCGTACAAACGCTGATGCTCAAACACATGATCAGGTAAATAGCTGTGATTGATAGCAAAGTCAGGATCAGACCTCTAGGCACGCTGCTTTTGGCATTGACCGTTTCAGATGAGACACAGCACGACAACTCCAGAAATGAGAAACCGGCCATAGCAAGCATCAGCACTGAAGAAACGTTGGCAAAAAAATCGCTGCCACCGCTCGGGTTAGAAAAATTCAAAGCATATTTGAATGACCATTGAGGCGAAGTGAAAACTAAGACCGCGAAAAATACCACCATACTGAGTTTCATTATGGTAAAGACATTACTGGCACGGCTGGCCTTGCCTATGGGTAAAAAATTGAGAAAAGTGGTGGCACCAAATAGGGCTAAAATCACAAGCGGCCCGAACCAGAGCGGGCTTTCTCCACTGCCCCAGATATTAGAGCTGAGCAAATTAGTCAAACCATTCGCCATACAGGCCAGGCCAACAATTAGGGATGACCAGAACAACCAGCCGGTGAGGAAGCCTAAAAGTTCACCACTGGCCGGAAACACTCTTTTGAGAGCGTAATACTTAAATATGTACGGCCCACCAGCGGTGGGAAACATGGACGAAAGCTCCATCAAGATCAAAGTCAAAGGCAATGACAAAACCCCGGCTAAAAGCCAGGCGAACAGACAGGCGGCTGTGCCTGACCTTGCCAACATGGGGCCATGCATAAGCCAGGCCATTGAGCCGATGATGGTGCCAACACCAAGCATCCAGGAACCAAAAGAACTGATGCCGACTTTTAAATTGGCACCAATTTGCAGTGGTGACAAACTCTTCGTTGCCGAATGATCCGGCTCATCGGACATTGGTTTAAATCTCCGCCACTATCTGGCATACAATTTTACCCTAAACAATTGATTTGCCGATTTCGTAGTTGGAAAGTGTCACTGTCGCTCGCGGCAATAATTTACTCATAGCAGCTGTACTGCCTGCCAAAATCAGCTTTTTGCTTACTCTCCCGGCCAGCAGATAAGTAAAATATTGCAGTTTCCATTCGGTCAATTTTTCAATAGCTGGGTCAAGTCCAATTAAAATTACTACCTTGGCGGTAAGCGCTCTAAATTGAAATAGAGAGGTTTCGAGAACAGTTGGCTTGCCTTGCGGTTTAGCTAATTGACGACTGCTTCTTAGCCCGCCATCAAATCTGAAACGACGACTGTTCTTTTCATTGCCGGCGTGCAATATGACAATTTCGCGGGCGGTATAGAGACCAGAGGCAATCAGGTCGTTGACCAGGAATTCGACTGTTTCGCACAACTCACCATCATTTCGAGTTTCATAAAGTTCCATTATTTCTCTGACGCTGGGCCTTCGATCAGACAAGAGCATTTGCTCTAAATCTAAAGTCTTTTTTGCCGTCGGTACGAGACTGAGACGATTGAAGTTCAGCAGTTGCGGATCATAGAAATAGAGATAAAGCCCTTTGACATTGTCTCGCAAGCAGTGTTTGAGCGCTCGCCACATATTCGGACCGAAACAATGTCCTTCAATGGCGATTACTACATCAAACTGAATCTCTGGTCGCAATTGTGATGCTTCAACTAATAACTCAGGAAAGATCTCGTTGAAAATTCTAGTGCTTATATATTTTGGTGTCTTCAGATCTGCAGCCTGGGCCGCCCAGTGACAGAGTGCATGAAAAGTCGATATGGTCAGCTCACCAGCCTGAAGAAACTTTCCGTCATTTCCAAGATCGGTGGCATACTGTTGACGCAGGTGAACGGCCAGCATACGTGAGTGATTGACGAGTAATACTTTTTTCCCCGCGGCTGAAAGCTTCATGGCCAGACTATAAGCAATCTCGGTTTCGCCCATGCCGTTGCCGCCGCAAATATTTACAGTGCTGGCGTCTTCAGTCAGCAGACCTAGTTCATGCACCAGATGCGGTATTATACTTCCACCTTCGCACTCGGACTCAATCGAAAGCTTGTCAACCGAAACAACCTGCTCAGCTGATCTCCTTTGCGCTCGCAGAACTTGATAGAGAGCAGAGCGCATGAATTTTGCCACCAGATCACTGAGTAGCCGCTCAACCAGATCGCGCACAATCTTTGATTGCAGTCTCGCTTTTAACCTGATTAAAGTCTGTCTGGTTTCAAGAGCTGTGAGTCGCAATTTTAAGGCTATAGCACTATTGGAACATGACTGGCTACCGTAAAAGCCATACCGTATTTTGGCCACTGTAAATAAACGCTTGCCTTCATCAGTGGTGCTCATATGTTTGCTCAGTTGTTCAAACAATTCAGCGCAAACCGGCGTGTAATAGAGGTGTTCGAGTATTTGCACAGTCAGCAATTCACAACCGATTTTTTCTAAAAGCATGGCAAATGTCATTGGTGTATTGTAAATAGCGCTGAGCATGCGTTCGAATGCTCGTAGCTGTACCATCTGCGCCAAATTTTTGACGATCATTGGCGCTTCTTGTGGTTGCTCACATAATTCCAGAGGCACTGGCTGAGGTTTCTCTGTTTCTCTGTAATCAGTGGAATTGAACGCGAGCGCGGCACCGGCGTGGACGGTGAGAATTTCGACCATAAAATACACCCCTCAGTCAACATAATTACTGATGCTAAAGGTGCGCACGTTTAAGTACACTGTGCAAAAACACAGAGTTCTTGATGCAATTTTTTTCGCGATTAATTATTGCGAGTTTTTTTCTTGCTCTGCTTATCAGCGGATGCTTCGCCTTGAAGCTTTTGCTCGATAGTCATAGGTGTTGACTCTGGCACGGTGTTGGCTGTGGGAGGAACTTTGGGATCTTTATTATCGCCAGTAACTTTACTCTCTATAGTCACTTGGCCGTCTGTTTGCTTGTCGTCTTTAACAACAGAAGCGGGCTCAGATGCAGTGAAGTGACCCTGAATAGCAGCGGCTTCGTCAGCTTTACCATTTTTTGTCAGCATGGCGGCATACGATTTTACAAGTCTGGTTTGAATCTCACTATAACCGGCTTTATTTCTGTCAACCTTGTCGAGTGTTTCCACTAAACCGCTATATAGACTGGCGGCCTCGGCTTTGCCTGCTGCGTTGGCAACATCGGCCCATTCTAATCGAGCTTTGAGCGCATCAGTGCTGGTGGCACCAAATTGTCGCTCTTTAATTTGCGCCACCTGCTGAAAGAAAGGTACAGCTTCCTTCTGGCTACCTGTGGTGTTGTAAAGAATACCTAATTTGGCCAGAGTATCAAGGCGCTGATAACTACCTGAGCCGTCTTGCTTGGTGATGTAAATGAGCGCGTTTTTGTAGCAAGACTCAGCTTGAGAAGTATGTTTTTGCTGAGCATAAACGTCACCCAGTAGAGTTAGCATTTGCGGCATGGCTGTATCGCTATAGCCCCAGATCGAATTGCGAATGCCGATGGCGTCACGCAATAATGCCTCAGCCATTTTTAAATCTGGCGGTTTGGCCGCCATTTTGGCTTTGGCTTGCTCAAATTCTTTGACGGTTTTAGCACCAAGAATTGCCGCTTTTTTAGGGTCGATGCTGGCGTTACCGAGAGCGTCGACCGACATGGCTGAGTTACTACCACTGGCAGCTTGTGGTGTCATCCCCGGTACCATACGATAGGGGCTGGTCATAGCGTTTACTGTGGCCGGCGATGGTATACCTTTGGGCATCGCCATCAGCCCACCATATTCCATCATGGCTTGAGCTCTAGCAGCTTGTACGCCTAAAAGTTGACAGCTGATTAGATTCGCTGTGGCCAGTAAAATTAGGCTCTTGGACACATCCCTGGTCATCGTCACTCCTTTTAGGCACTACAGCACAGACAAATTATGCCCTTTGTGGGCGTTGTCTATCTAATTTGATTAACATGTGCTGAAAACCTGCCGCACATATTGCTAGTGGGTACAATAAAGTGTTGAATCACTTCACAGGTAGCATTGTGTCCATCAATCAGAAGTCAGTGCGAGTAGGCGAGCTTTTAGTCGACGCTCAAATAATAAGCTCAGCTGAAATGACCGAAGCCATTCAGGTGTCAAAGCGTCTCGGAGTACCTATTGGCCGCGTTTTAATGATGAGTGGCAGTGTGCGCCACGACGAGCTGGCCGCCTCTCTGCAAATTCAGCCCCTGGTGCGCGAAGGGCAAATTCCTTATGAGGCTGCTATTAGCGGTCTCAAACGTGTTCATCAATTGCGCATGACTATGGCTGATGCTCTGGCGCAAGAAGATTTGCGTCCAGACTTAGTGGACAATCCTGAATATTTGGGCGAGCTTTTGCTCGACTCTAATCTGGTTGCCCCTGAAGATATGGAAAGAGCGATTCAAACCAGTATGGCATCCGGCATCCCGCTTGGCAGTGCTCTGGTCTTGCAAGGTTTGCTTTCACCAGCCTTATTTCCTTCTTTGCAGCGCATTCAGCGCCAATTGGTAGAAGGCACTCTCAGTCGCGAAGACGGTATTAAAGAAGTTCAGGACACTTTCGTTCACTGGCTCAAAGCTGAAGAGTCTAAAGATCGGCCTCAAGCTGTGCCTGAATCTGGTGATGCCATTGTCGCTGACCCTGATGAGGCCCCTCAAGCGCCGCCCGCTGAGAACAATGGCCATAATAATCATAATAGAAATGCAGCTCCTACAGCTCCTACAGCTCCTGCAGTTGCGGCTGCTGATGCTGCTGTTTTGCCTCAGCCTGAGCCACTTAAAGCTAGGGATCAAGTTCTAGCTGAGGTCAGACTGGTAGATTTGTTAAAAAGCGCCGGTGTGTTTTCACAGGCCGATGTACAGAGACGCTATGAAGCCATGCTCAAAGATCCGGTACGCTCGGCGAGGTTTTTCTTAGAGCTGGGTCTGTTGGCAGAAGAAGATATAAAGAAAGCCGTACGCAGTCATGCGCTGATGACTAAAGGCAGCCTGACCACAGCAGAAGCAATTTTGGCTCTCAATAGTTGCCGCACAGGTGACTTAGAAAAACAGTTATCTGAGACTGCGCCGAGCAATGCCAGAGTTGACCGTTATATGGATAAGGCGCAGCGCAATGTCATGTCAAAAGTTCTTGGCGGCGCTCTTTTTGGCGCCCTCATTGCTGGTCTTACTTTCTCTAACCGTGGCAAAAAATAGTTATCAATTCGAAACTAACTAGAAGTAGCGGCCGATAACTTTGTGGCGTCTACCATTGAGCCTCCTAGAACGACCTTTTCTACAGCCAGACTCTGGCGGTTGAAAAAGACGAGATCTGCAGCTTTGCCGGTTTCGAGCGAGCCAATAGACTGATCAGCACCGACCACTCGGGCAGGGTTGAGTGTAGCCATCTTAATGGCCTGGGCAAATGTACAAATTTCCCACTTGACCATATTTTGCACCGCTTGCTCAAGGCTGATTGATGAACCAACCAGCTCACCTCCCGATGTGCCGATAGCGGCCCGGTCGGTGACGAGGATGCTTCTATCGACTCCTTTGAGAGCAAAAATCAGAGCGCAAGCCGCCTTGTCTAAATGGAGACCATCGGCAATCAAGCAACAAGTGACAGCGTTATTCAGCAAAGCGGCACCTACTGCACCGAGCTGTCGGTGATGCAGGGGCGGTAAAGCGTTAAAAGTATGGGTCATCAGCCTTACGCCTTGCTTGAAGGCAAGATTGGCTTGATCGAATGTAGCATTGGAATGACCGAGAGCGACGACAATACCCTGTTTCTGTAAAAATTCGATCGCTTCTCCCTGGCTGTCACCTTCGCAAGCAGCTGTAAACAAAGCAACGGCAGGATCGCACAGGCTTTTGGCATTGGCAGTCGTAAAAGGAATAATCCACTGAGGTGGATGTACTCCGGGGCGCTGGGGCGACAAGCATGGACCTTCAAGGTGAATGCCTATCATGCGCGACAGCGGTAAACTCTCAGCAGCGGCGTGAACCACTTGGCGGCTGGCACCCTGCGCTTTCAGAAAGGCAATATTTTTAACCAGATGACTAACTTCGGCAGTAATTAGCGTGGGCAGAAAAGCCGTAACGCCATGGCTGAGTAACTCGGCGCGCAAAGCTTTGAGCTTAGATTCTGCGCCAGTGGCCTCAAGAAGATTTTGCCATAAATCACAATCAGGTCCGCCATTCATCTGCAAATCAACTAGACCCGGCGTGACGTAACAGCCGCCGGCATCAATCGTTTTAAATGTCTCCTGACTGATTGCCGACGCGAGCGGTAATTTATCCCCTATATGGAAAATTTTTCCGTCATGCACCCACAGCCGAGTCAATCTTTCTTTCTCAGGCGTAATCAAATAACCGTTCTCAATAACCAGACTATCCATTGCTAACCGTTGACATCCTTAACAAGCCGAAGTATTGGCTGAGTTCTCTTTGCAAGCACAGTTTTCTCAAGTATGATGGATGAAAGCTATGCGCAGTCTAGATTTTATTATCCTTCTTCATCTCTTTTAGATAAATAAGAGAACAGATCCTTACCAAAGGCTGGGTAGGAGATACAATTCGTAGATGAATTCAGTTGAACCTATACAGTAACTAATATCAGGTCTATGCCCGAAATAAATTCTTCCAGTGCCTCTTCTACTTCGCAACCCGCGGCTTCCAATTTAGACGCCGGGTCACTGACTTTAAAACTCTTGGAATTGCAAGAAGCTCTGGTGCAATCGCAAGAAAAAAACTTGATGCTCTCAGCGCAGTTGCGCGAACTTGAGCGAACAGGTCGTGATGGCGAAGATTTGAAATCGGAGCTTATCAACCAGGGTTTGCTGCTTACCGATAAGAGTCGCGAAAATAAACAGCTGCACCAGGAACTCGGTCGCATCACTAGTTTGCTCGAGCAAAAATTGCAAGAAGTCGAAGAGCTAAGAGCTTCGGTGGTGGAGCTTGGCCACCAGTTGAAGACTCGTGAATCTGAACGCGATTTACTGGCAGTAATGCTCAATGAAGCCGAGAACGCTCAGCGTCGTCAGTCCACAGAAGACACCTACCAGCAAGTGGCGAAAGACACGCCGGGCTGGCTCAAAGCCTTTAAAGGCAAAAACAACTAAATTTTGAATTCAAATGTAGACGTTATTGCTAAAGAACTGCTGGCTGGTAACAGGCGGGCTCTTGGTCGCGCTATTTCGCTGGTTGAAAACGGCGGAGCCGATGCCACCAGTCTGGTGCACGAACTTTACCAACATACCGGTAAGGCTCATATCATCGGCGTCACCGGCTCACCAGGAGTGGGCAAGTCGACTTTAGTGGATGCACTAATAACTGAATGTCGTAAAGAAGATTTGAAAGTAGCTGTGCTGGCTGTAGATCCATCAAGCCCATTTACCGGCGGAGCCATTCTTGGTGATCGCATACGCATGCAAGGGCATACTTTAGATCGTAATGTGTTCATTCGCTCAATGGCTAATCGCGGCCATCAGGGTGGAGTTTCACTGGCAACTTACGACGCCATTCGCATGCTCGAAGCTTCCGGCTATCAAGTAATTATTATCGAAACCGTTGGTGTAGGCCAATCTGAGCTGGCCATCGCCCAGCATGCCGACACCACTATATTAGTTTTGATGCCTGGATCCGGTGATGATATTCAAGCCATCAAGTCGGGCATCATGGAAATCGGCGATATTTTTGTGGTCAACAAAGGCGACCTGCCTGGCGCCAATAAATCGGCTAGCGAAATTACAGCTTCTTTAGAGCTAAATCATTTTCAAACTTCATGGCGTCCACCAGTGGTGCTGGCTATTGCTGAAACTGGTCAGGGCGTTGACCAATTGTGGCAAGCGGCCAAAGATCACAAAAAATTTCTCACAGATGAAAATTTACTCGACTCAAGACGCAGCTTGCGCATTCGCGCTGAACTGTCAGAAATAGTGGCAGATATTGCTAGGCGCAATTTGCAAGGCTCTATGGATAGTGACAGCGTGCGTCAAATTTTGAGCCAGATCGTCAATCGCGAAGTTGATCCGCACACTGCAGCAATCAATTTGTTGCCTGGCTTATTCAACGGCGTCAGTTGCCGCTCATAACTGCTTCTATATAGCCTCTATATGCAATGCATGAGCTTGACTGATACCGCCGGTGATGTGACTGCTTTAGAGCAGATAAATTTGAGATTTCTCTAAATAGTTTCATATTCCCGCGATACGGCTGGCACTGGGAAAGACTACAGTTCCTTACTGATATGTCATCAAGATCTAGTGCGATCGTATATGCACCCACTATCTCAAGCGGCTTGACGTGCGGGTATCAGCACAATAGGATGGTAACGTTGAACTTCACACTTGTTTAGCCGGTTCAACCTTTCCCTTATAACCCTCTACCCGCGCGGATTACTTTCGTGTCTAAAATTGCCATAATCAGTCAACCAGATCAGGGCGTCTTAATTGATGTTGGTGGTTGTTCATCACTAAAAGAAGCATTGGAACATTTAAGTTCGACTCTGCAATCTTCCAATCAATTTTGGAAAGGTCACAAGGTCATCCTTGGCCTGGGCGGCATTGAGCTAACCGTGGCACAGGCAGCGCAAGTTTTAGCGCTTGCCAAAGGTGTTGGTGTGTTCCCGGAAGAGGTTTATTCGAAGAACGAAAAGACCAGAGCCGCCTTTTTAGAAAATAGCGTCAAGGTAACAAACAGCCTGCCCATGTCGCTGCCTAAAATCAATGTTGATATTCCGCTTGGCGGCATACCATTTGCTACTGCTGATGCAGACAGTGATTTAGAATCGCCAAACAAAAATATCGTGCTCGACGTCACGATGATTGAAATGGAACATGACACTGTTGAAGATACGCCGCTGCCTGCCGCTAAAGTAGAAGTAGACAAAGATGGCGCTGTAGTGACTACAGTTTTGCCGCAAGTGCTGTATATCAAACAAACCTTGCGCTCGGGCCAGGTGGTAAGCCATAAAGGCGATCTGGTAATTGTGGGCGACGTCAACCCGGGTGCTGAAATTTTAGCCGAAGGTGACATTACCGTTTGGGGAAGTCTGCGTGGTATCGCTCACGCTGGTATCGGCGGTAATACCGAAGCCGAAATCAGAGCGCTGAATTTGCAGCCGATTCAAATTCGTATTGCCCACGCAATCGCGCGCGCTCCCGACCGCCCTCGCATTACTTATGCAAACGGCACGGGTCCTGAAATTGCCCGCATTGTCGACGGCAAAATTCGCATTCAGAAAAACAAGATTGAAAACTAGAAATCTAAATCTAGTTCCCAAAGTTTCACACAGTCATTATTACAAAGCCATACGAGGATACTAAATGAGCGGACGAGTAATCGTAATCACCTCCGGCAAGGGTGGTGTTGGCAAGACAACAGCTTCTGCCAATATCGGCGTCGCTCTTGCCTCCACAGGGGTGAGCGTTGCCCTGGTGGACATGGATATTGGACTGCGCAACCTCGATATCTTGATGGGTCTCGAGAACCGCGTGGTCTACAACTTGGTTGACGTGGTGGAAGAGCGTTGCAAACTGCGTCAGGCTCTGGTCAAAGACAAGAAGTTGCCAAACTTGAGTCTATTGCCCGCAGCTCAAACCAGAGACAAGTCAGCAGTCAATGCTGAGCAAATGAAAGCTCTCTGCGGCGAACTGAAAAGCATGTATGATTTTGTGCTCGTTGACAGCCCGGCTGGTATTGAGCAAGGTTTCCAGAACGCTGTAGCTGGTGCTGACGAAGCCATTGTCATCACCACTCCAGAGATGTCTGCCGTGCGTGACGCCGACCGCATTATCGGTTTGCTTGAAGCCCGTAAAGACGAAATCAAAGAATATCGCCTGGTGCTCAATCGTTATAGACCAACAATGGTGGCCAATAACGACATGATGAGCGTGGACGATGTGCTTGAAATTCTTTCTGTAAAACTGCTTGGTGTCGTGCCTGAAGATGAAGACATCATCATCTCCACCAACAAAGGCGAGCCCATTTCCGGCACCGACAACATCAGAGCTGGCCTCGCTTATCGCAATATTGCTCGCCGCATTCGCGGTGAAGATGTAGCGATAATGGATCTTGAATCTAAGAATTCCACCTGGATCAACAAGATCGTCAGCTTCTTTAATCCCACAGTTAGAGTTTAAGGGAGGAGGTAACAGTGCAAATGCAAATATTCAACTGGCTCTTCCCCGCAAAAACAGACGACGTTCGTTCGACAGCGAAAGACAGAATGCGCAGCATGCTGACCCATGACCGTTTAGAGCTGCCCGCCGGTCGTCTGGAAACACTGGAAGAAGAGCTTATGGCAGTGGTCGGCCGCTACTTTGAGCTTGATAAAGACACAACTCACTTCGATCTGCAACAATATGAGCGTCGGGCCAGCTTAATCGCTAATTTCCGATTGCTTCGCTCCAAGTGCTAATTCTGATTAAGAGCATAATGCAGATTTCGTGACTTCTCGAGTCGCTCCATCATCACTAATCCCGTCCGCTGTGCGGAGCCTGTTCAATGTCGTCAGCGGCATCGACTTCTGGCTTCTCGGAGCGACGGGATTTTTGATTGCTGTCGGTTTGAACGTGCTGCATTTTTCACAGCACACTCAAGGCTATTTTGATAAGCAGCTGAGTTACATGTACGCTGGTCTGGCCCTGATGGTGATCGTCAGCCGTATTCCCCATAAATTATGGACGAATAAATGGATGGTCAGTTTGATGTATCTGACCAATCTTGGACTGCTTGTGGCTGTTATGCTCAAGGGTCACGCCGCCCAGGGCGCGCAAAGGTGGTTGGCCTTAGGGCCAATTACTCTGCAACCTTCAGAACTAGCTAAATTAGTGGTAATTTTTTCACTGGCCGCCTGGTTGAGAAATCACCGCATTAATTCGTTTTTTGATATTTTCAAAATATTAGGCATCATGCTTGTGCCGGCAGTGCTCGTATTCAAGCAGCCAGACTTAGGCACGTCGCTTACTTTTGGTGCCGTCTTCCTAGGCCTTTCCTACTGGTCTGGTGCCACGGTGATGGACATTCTGGTGCTGCTTAGCCCTTTGCTTTCGCTCATTCTCAATGCTCTTAATATAGAGTGGTGGCACATGTTTTTAGGAGCCCTGGCTGTGGTGCTCCTAATTTTCTGGCGTACATTTGATTGGAAAATTTGGATTCGTCTGGCCATGATTATTGTGGTGATGGCGGCAAATTATGGCTGCGGTGAGGCCCGGCCACACCTCTGGGGTCTACTGAAAGAATATCAACAGAAACGGCTCACCAGTTTCGTTAACCCGTATGATGACCCCAGAGGCTCTGGTTATCATATTTTGCAAAGTTTAATCGCTATCGGCTCTGGTGGCATTAATGGTGCCGGTCTTGGACACGGTAACCAGGCCCAGGGTGCATTTATTCCTGAACGACATACTGACTTTATTTTCGCTGTGATCGGCGAAGAGTTAGGTTTTCGCATTTGCCTACTTATTGTCATCGCATACGGAATTATCTGTCTGCGCGCCCTATTCATCGCCCATCAGTCACGGGGTGACCCCGCTGGGGCGGCCATGGCTATCGGTCTAATGTGCATGTTCCTCTTTCACGCATTCATCAATATTGGTATGACCATCGGCTGCATGCCGGTGGCCGGGGTGCCGCTGCCATTTCTCAGTTATGGCGGCACGGCTTTAATCGTCGATCTCGTGGCCATAGGCCTGTTGCAGTCAATTTACTATCACAACCCTAAAGAAGTGAAAGACGACTGGAGTTAGATTCAAGGCGCTTTACAACGGCACTGTTATTTTCGCCGCCTAATTTGTTTTCACAGACAGAGGTCTGAGATCGCATTGGAGGCAAAAAACAAATGCAAGAACTAGCTGGTTCAGGGCACGATCGCAAAAGTCTTGCCCAAATATTTAAGCAGAGCACAGGTGAAGCGCTAGGCGCGAGTGAGAACTTTGCGCACATGGACTTCGGCAATTGCAGCCTTATCGAAATTCACGAGCTTTCAAACCTTACCAACATGCATTTTCACCAAGCTAATAATCACCTTCCCACCCTTTTACTAGACGGCCCCACCAACACTACTGAACATCACATCGTTACTGCTGGCGAAACCATTAGCGAAATAGCAGCAGAACACCTTGGTCCAGCGTCAGCATCTGAGATCTACAACTTAGTCAATCAAATCGGTGAACTTAACCACATTGATTCTCTCGATCAAATAAACCCAGGCCAATATCTTGTTTTTCCTGAACTACCCAATTTTGCACATGTCACAAACGTGTCGGCCACCAGTGCAAATTCAACTAGTGAAGTAGCAAGTACTGAAACAGCAAGTACTGAAATAGCAACTGCCGAGCCAGACGCCACAGCTGTGCAACCTGCTGGTGAAGAATCGGCAATTAGTGACTTCTTGAGCGGACTCGGCAACGTTGTTAGTGAAATTGGTCAAGGGTGCGTCGAACAGATTACGGAACATCCGTTGGAAGTCGCTGTGGCGGCGGCCGCAACAATTGCTGCTAGCTTAACGGCAATAGCCGTTGCGCCTTTGGTCGCTACAGGCCTAGCAACAGTCGGCGTTGCCGCCACTGGCGCCGAAGTCCTCGCGACTATTGGACTTATTGGAACCACCAAGACATCAGTCGAGTTTCTTTCTAATGCTGGCGATTGGCTTGACGCTGCTTTGGTAGTGGGTAGTCCAGAAGGGCATAGCAGTGCCGAACTGGTTACAGCAGAAACTGAACTGCATGAAGTCAGCGACTTTGTAGTTGACCAGGCATCCGGGCTCTTAGGTGGCTTGTACAAACCGCAATTCTCTCCAAGTAATAACGGCTTACGCAAAGGTCTTGAAGACGATGACAGCGAAGAACAAAATGAGGAGGCCTAAATCAAGCGGCGGTAATTAGTCGAATCATGTCAGGGCTCCTACCAAGTAAGGTAACTGGTTCCCACAGTATTCACACTCTACGTCCATAATCAAAATTAGAAGTATTTTGAAACGAGTCAAATTTGAAATTAGAAATTGTCATTCTTTTGGTGAACGCTTTTTCAACCTGGTTCATGACTGGCTTAATTTGGTTCGTTCAGGTTGTTCACTATCCATTGTTTGATGGAGTTGGTGCCGACAACTTCCAACTCTATGCAAACAGGCATCGCCAGCTGACTTCACTTGTAGTGGCAGCGCCCATGTTGACTGAAGCTTTTAGTTCGGTGGTTCTGGCAGCAGTCTGGAGCCGCACCTATACCTGGCTGCTGTGGTTCAATCTTGCCTTGGTCATAGCAATTTGGATTTCCACAGCACTTTGCTCAATTCCATGTCACGAAAAACTCTGTGCCAGTGGCTATGTGGGTACTACGCATCAATGGCTGGTCTTGAGCAACTGGTCGCGCACCGGTCTATGGACCTTGCGTTCACTAATCCTTGCATTCGTAATTTACAGCTCGTTAACCAAGGCAAATTGATAACTATGCTATTGCTTGGCAAATAGTTTATCTGCACCGTCACCTGGCTTCAGGCGGTACAGAGCTATCAAGACATATAGAGACATAGCAATGTTGCCCAGAAAAACAACAGCAAAGAACCACAAAACTTTCGTCAGCAGTAATTTTTCCCGATAGCAAATCCAGAGAAAAAATGAGAGAAATGCGAAGTAGGCATCAAACAATGTGGCTTTAAACCAAGGATCGTTTAGCACCAGGGGTGGTATCATTAAAATATTTTCGTGATAGGCAGCCCATATAGTTATGGCAACCATGGCTGCGAAAATTGCAGCATACAGCAATCGCAATAGAAGAATCATGACTTGATATTCTTGTTTGGAGACTCAACCCTGGTCTTAAGCGCGTTCAAGACCGTAGGCAGATATCCTTTGACTTGCGACGCGAGCAACCAGGGCGGCAGAATCAATCCACCATCTAAATGAATGCTGTACACAACAGCTGTAGCTGATGTCTTGGCCATGGGCTTAAGCTCCCAGGTTCCCATCACTTCTTTAAATGAGCCTGATCTTCTCTTCCACTTAATCAAGCAAGGCTTTGTTTCGGTCAGATTAACGACATAATCAAATTTGACTGGTCCACCTGGCTTAACCAGCTGCCTGACTAATTTCACTTCACCCTCCGAGCCAATTACTCTGCACAGACTGAGATTGGTGAAAATTTCAGGAGCCTTATCATAGTCAACCAAGGTATCCCATATTTTCTCTCGTGGTGCGTTGATCGTTACAGAACCAACCACGTAGGTGAGACCATCGCGCTTCTCAATTTTCACGGTAGGCTTCTCAGAAGCTACGTCAGTATTCATGCGGATGCTCTCTTTGTTTGGCTGTTGAGCAAATGCGCAGCAAGAATCTACCAACCATGTTGGGGCTAAGCAAAACGGGCCTGTTAAAAAAAGGCCTGAGCTGAAAAGACTCAATAAAGCAGTCTTGTTATTCACCTCATTCTCCAGATAAAACAGACGGAAGGCCGGCGGCGCAGACCGCCGGCACTATGCATCTATTAGGGCATCAACACTGTATCAATCACGTGGATTACTCCATTTGAGCATTTGATATCAGTAGCAGTAACCGTAGCATTTCCTACCATCACTTTACCGTCAGCTTGCTTAATAGCAACACTAGAACCTTCCAGAGTCTTAGCCGATTTCATCTTTACTACTTTACTGGCCAATACTTCCCCCTTGACAACGTGATAGGTGAGCACTTTGGTGAGCTTAGCCTTATCGGCGAGCAAAGCGTTGAGAGCGTCAGCAGGCACCTTGGCAAAGGCGGCATCATCTGGTGCAAAAACTGTAAAAGGGCCTTTTCCCTTGAGAGTCTCGACCAAGCCTGCTACACCCAGAGCTTTGGCCAATGTACCAAATTTTCCTGCGGCAACAGCAGTATCGACAATGTCACTGGTGGCTGCTTCCGTTCCTTTTTTTGTTTCGCTGGTCGCTACTTTAGTAGAGCAAGATGATCCAGCAATAGCAGCAGTCAACGGAGCCATGGCGCAGACGCAAGACAGTGCTAGTGAGCTCAGAGCCAGGCAAGTTCCAGTTTTCGATTTTTTTGACAACATAAATATCTCCCGCTGCCATTCAATGGCAGCATGTGCAATAGTGACTAAAAGAATTTTGACTCAAAATACATTTATAGTCAATCCTCTAGTCGTTAATTGTAAAATGTGTCAGGAGACAACAATGAATCAAACAAGACGCGACAAAATCTTAGAGTCGGCAACCTGGCTATTTGGTTACTATGGCTTTGAAAAAACCACTGTTGACGATATAGCTGACCGAGCATCAATCAGCAAAGGTTCTGTTTATCTAGAATTTCAGAACAAAGAATCTATCTTAGTTGCTGTTGTCCAGCAGTTTACAAGCCGCGAACTTGAGCGCATCAATCAACTTTTGAAAGAAGCAAAGGCGCCTTACCTTGAGGTATTACGCGAGCTCCTGTACGGTCATGTCATGTCGTACTGGTCAATTGCCAGTGGCCAGTTACATAGCCCTGAAGTGATTGCTTCGGCAAACCCTTCGATCATGGCTGAAATTATCAACTTTCAGAGTGCAATATTTTTACAGATTGCATTTCTACTTGAGAAAGCCGCAAGTAACAAAGAAATTGCGAAGGCAAAAGCGGCTGACGAATATTTCTTTCAGGCCGAACTTGTCTGTTATCTTTTAGCCGCCTTATTTCCGCCTTACGATAGACTCAAAGCTCGCGACCCTGCGGCATTTACTGAGGCAACTTTGAGCAAATACGCAGAGAGCATGATCACCATGACTTTGAATGGTGTTCGCGCGAGCGGGGCATTTTAGAAGAATCAAGAACCTTGGTGCACTTTTAGGAGAATTTTTTCTATGAGAACGAGCAAGGCCTATGGCTGCGGGTTCATTGCCGTGGTCGCTTGTTTTAGTCTTAACGCGCAGGCTATTGGGCGTCAAAACTGGAATCAAGAAGAAGCTGCTAAACGCGTGCAGTCAGTGATTACCCAAGAAGAGGCCAACGATTTTCGCTGGGACAAGATTGACTGGCTGGTTGATGCCAAATTAGCTGCCAGTAGAGCGCAAGCTGAACACAAACCAATTTTGCTTTATTTTTTCCTCAAAGGCGACGCTGGTCCGAAGGCGGCGCCTTGCTGACCAGGCGGACGTTTGATGAGGACGGTCTGTCTCTCTAATGAAATAGTTCAAGAAAAAGTAAAAGCTTCGTTCATTCCACTGAAGGTTCAAATCGATCGCGGCACCGCAAAATTTCCCCTGGATTGGCCGGCTCTTAAAAAATGGAAAACTACTTACGCACTGATGGGTGGCAGTAAAGCGACGGGTATCACAGCCTGTGTAGTGGTAAGTTCAGATCTGAAATTGCAGTTGGGCAGCACGGGCTCTGCTTTCGTTTGGGAGCTGTTTGATTCAATTGCTTATGATCCTTTGAAGTTCACTGCCATGCTTGATGCTTCTTTAGTCAGATCTGCTGAATACGAAAAGATCCTTTCAACCGGTTCTACAAACGCAAAAGAACTCAATCGCTTTCGCCATGAGCTCTGTCAGGCATTGCAAAAGGAAGGCAGATTTCATCTGCCTCCTCGCGGATTTACCATTGAAGGGGCTAAAGAACTTTTCCGTCAGACTGGCGACTTAAAAGACGACATGGGTAACCGCCGTTCCAAATAGACGTTTGTCTTAGTTGTTTCTAGACCGGCACAGCCGCTGGATTAAAGACTATTTCGGCATCAAAGGCACCAGCCGGCTGATCATGCAACTGTAAGAAGCTTTCAGCAATAACTGTAGGGTCGAATGCAGTATCAGGCGCTACGATACCGCATATGGTGACAGTAGCCACATGTATTCCTGATGAACTTAACTCTTGATGCAGGCATTGACTCAATGCCCGAAGAGCCGCCTTACCCACAGACAGGGCTGTCACTTGAGCGGCTGGTTGCAGCGCGTAGCCTCCACCAGTGAAGAGAATAGTACCTCTACCGAGGTTTTTCATAGCTGGAATTACTGCTTGCGACGCGGCCAGTGCGGGCGTGACATTGACGCCCAGTGACTGGCTGAACTTCTCAGCGTCAACACGAGAACCTCTGCCTGGAGTCAAACTGAAAGCATTAAAGTGAAGTACTTCTATGTCTCCATGTTTTTCGGCAATTTCTGCTAGGCAAGTTTTTAACTCTTCTAAGTTAGAGACGTCGAGCTGCCAGGCCGAAGCATTTTCACCTAATTCGGCACAAAGGCCATCAAGCTTTTCACGATTTCGCGCGCACAAGGCGACGTGATAACCGCGGCCCAGAAACGCTTTGGCCACCGCTCGACCCACACCAGCTCCTGCTCCCAGCACTACACATGTTGCCACATCAATAACCTCACGATGACACTAACGAATCATCGTAGTGGAAATTGCGATGTATTTTCCCAGTTTCTTACCTGTCCCAAAAAACGCGAGCATCTTGTGTTTCAGTTCGCCCGGAATTACCTGAAACTACTTCTCTCAATGAACCAGCTTTTTTCAATCCTGCAGGTGGTAAAAACATGGAGGGCGCAACCATTACGTTGCTAATTTTTGTGGTATCAAGAAATTTCTCTGTACGACCTTTATTTGAAATGCCAGAAATGTAATCTGAACCGAAGTGAGCGCTTGAAAAGGTAATCGGAATGCCACCATTAGTGGGATATTTGTAAACCGCATAGATTATGCGCTCAATTTGTGGCGGCCCATATGGCTTAAGTTTCAAAGCCTTAATCGTACTTTCAATGGAGGTCAGCCTATCAACGTCGAAATTGCCAAATTTCATAGTTGATAATCTGAAATGATTTGGGTCAACCATGCGTTCTTGGCGTGTAAATAAAAAGTCGGAAACAAGCCCAGTATTTTCTAGCTCTCGCAGGCTTTCACTATAGAAGGTCTTATCGTCCTTGCGAAAGACAGTTATCTTCCAATCCGGTGCTTTCGCAACCAGTGTGAAACCTAAGTGCGAAGTGCTTTGCATACGTATGGCACTCTCAGCTATAAGAATTTCAAAGCCGCCCAAAAAGTTATGAATCTGCGTGAGCTTCAGTGCCCTGTGTTGCGCTGGCGCCGATTGAACTGGTAGGACCACCAGCAGCAGCAAGCAGGCGATAGCTGCCAGCTTTAGAATTCGGCGATGGTGGATGCTTTTCAAATTTGGTTAGAACTCGGTCACTATTAAACAATATTCTGAATTTGTAGTCACAGCAGGATCACTTCAGGACAATCGAATGGCAGAATATCGGTCACCGCAGCGTTTCGATCAAGGCGAGTCAGGCAAAGTCGGCAGGGCCGACCATTTCCGAGATCCAATACTGTTACTGCTGGAGCAGGGACGTTCAGATACATTTTACCCCCGCAATCAAATATCAGGCGTGAGAGAAGGAAGTAAGTTTGCCGAACAGCAGTGTGGTAGCAGTAGTTGGCCCTGCGCCGAAATCACCGCTGATATGGTTAGAATTGGTAATTCTGTGTCTATTGCGTTCGACCGCAGAATCGCAACTAAAGATACGCAAGTGCCGTCCGGGATAGTCACTGAGGGGCTTTATCTAACAAGATCAACTTCAGAACCACCAATGTTTGATCAAAGCATCTTCGCATCAATGACACGTCGCGAGCCAAATTTAGAATCACTTTTAATGCAGCGACTGTCCAATCAACCTGGTCCAATTACTCAACAAAAATTGAGTGAAGTGGCTCTGGAACTTTGTACAGGCGCCGATCAATTGACAGACAAAAAAATGGCCCTCGTGTTGCTTCACAATTTTACTAAAAACCTGACGGCAGCAATACGCAATCCAAATACTCTCTCTCAACAAGATACCAACAAATATCCTGCCGACACCTACCGTAATGAGCTGATAAAGCCGATTGCTGATCGTTTAGAGCATCTTGGTAAAAGTCGAAATCAGTCAGATGCTTTGGGCCAAATATATCATTTCTACGGTGCCACCCTAGCGACTTTTACTTTTGAAAGGGGAGCCTGGGTCGGTCTACAAAAGTATTGGCGCTTGGTAAGTAGTACCGATCCGCGCAACGTTGTAAAAAACGGTGCAGACAGGCTCGGCTATCAACTGGGGCGACAGCTGCAAGAGAGCGACGTCTTGGATCAGTTATTGCGGCCACAATAGATGCTTCATACTCCTTGAAACCATGTTATATTCTGCATGCTTTTAAAAGTTGTCGATAAATTGCCACTAACCCCTCATCATGAAGACCATGCCTTAGAAAGTGTAGCCTGGCTGCGAGCCGCCGTGCTTGGTGCTAACGACGGCATTGTCTCTACAGCGAGTCTTTTACTGGGAGTAGCGGCAGCACATGCAGATCATCATCATTTAATGGTTGCCGGCGTTGCCGGTATGGTCGCTGGAGCCATGTCTATGGCTGCCGGTGAATATATTTCGGTTAACTCGCAGGCCGACACCGAAAAGGCCGCACTGACTAAAGAGAGTGCTGAGCTTAATGCCGACTATGAAAGTGAGATTAAGGAACTGGTCAATATTTATCAGCGGCGCGGGGTTGAGCTTAGCCTGGCTAAACAAGTTACTGAGCAATTAATGGCTCACGATGCTCTCGGGGCGCATGCTCGCGATGAATTAGGCATTACTGAGGCCTATCGTGCTAAACCGGTGCAAGCAGCCCTGGTATCTGCCTTAAGCTTTGCATTGGGAGGCCTGCTGCCACTACTGGTGGTGCTGGTAGTGACGGAGAATGTTCTAACCCCAGCTGTAAGCGCAGCTTCTTTAGTAGCCCTGGCAATTTTGGGAGGAGTGGCCGCTAAAATCGGTAAGGCCAATGTGCTCAAAGGGGTATTACGCGTCACTGTATGGAGTGCCATGGCCATGCTTATTACAGCGGCCATCGGATCACTTTTTGGCACCAACACTATTTAACTTTATTATCGTCACCGGGCGCGGTACCACTTTCAGTTTGAATTACTTCGCGCATCATTAATTCATCAATGGCAAAATCTCTGTCCATGGCGGCTCCTTGACGTAGATACTTATTTGCTTCTTCTGCTTTTCCTTGCGCCCTGGCAATCTTGTAATCAATTTCCTTGTCAGGCCATGATGATGAATCTGGATCTTTCTTTTTTTGTGTTTATCAAAATAACCAGCTCATCATCAAGAATCTGCCTAGCTATTGTTGCACTTCACGAAGGACGAATGTATCACGTTCAAAGTCTAGTGAGTGAAGCTGATGGGCTCATGCGGCAGGCGAGATTCGTTTTGAATGAATACCAGTTTGTATTTGCAGAACCATTGCCAATTCCGCTGGTGTAATTTTATTTCTATGCACAAGTATTTTACCGAGAAGTTCTCCTTGATCTAATCCGTGTTCTAGTGCACTTAAAAGTTCAATTAGATCGACTAGACCTGCCTGCAAAAGCAGATAGCCGAGGCGCTCTCTTTCAGTATTCAGGTTGGTGAGCACTGGCATGCCGCCAGTAATGCTTTGCTCATTGCACTCGAACAGAGCCTGCCGCACTGAGAGTTCTCTTCGTTTGATCTGCAAAACTAATTCGAGCACTTCCTGCCACTTTCCCAGTGTGATCAAGCCAGCGTCAAAAAGATCTTTGCCGCTAATAAGCCGATAAGGAGTATTCGTAATGGCTAAAGTGAGCACTTCACTTGAGTCAACCAGTCCGGCGGCGATCAGAAGCATAACCACGCTATTGCTCGTATTGAAATCGTTCCTTTGCCACAGAAGCTGGAAAGGCAGTTGAGTCTTGAAGCAATGCTCAAGGATGACTGCAGCCCTCATTATTGAAATTTGACGATTGAGCACAGTTTTTGAGGCAGTTAAGGCTGATTCAAGTTCTAACTCGCAGAGCCTCTGACTGGTCACCAAGATTCGACCTAGCGGTATTCCAGACTTAGCAGAGGCGTTCACAAGCATTTGAATTTCGGCTTGATAGAGTTTTCCTTGAGCAACCAGTATTTTTGCTAACACATCGGAGATCTTTCCTTTACTCATATCATTTGTTTGACCTCTCTAGTACGGACTGAACCCTTCATAGTTTGCTGGAATTCCTTGCTGCTGGAACTGAATAGTCTTTATTGACATTGGCGGCGGACACCAGTCGGCAGAGACATCATCAGTTTTTTTAACAAACATGGAGTTAGTATCCTGCAGCCTGCAGTGACTTATATACGAACTAAATATTTCCATCATCCTGCAGGCCGCTTCCCTGCATTTACCAAAATCACAGAAGAAGCCGCTTAGGAGTGCGGCTCTGCCAGTAGGGACAGTGGCAGCTCTGAGCACAATAACTGTTCGTTCTTGCTCGATTGCTATTGTAGTTACCTCTACATATGTGGAGGAGTGAGATGACTCGCTCATCAGTCCAATTATTCGTCTACCGTCTGTGTCGAGCAGCCAAGCGTCATCTTCGACTAGTTCTGTCATGTAATTTTGGCATAGTGGTATGGCAAATCTTTGAGGGAGGTCGACCACGAACGAATGACCATATGCTGGAGGTCCGAATTTAGAACGTAGATAAACCTTTCCAAGAATAGTCAGAGTCAGTATTGTTGAACTGCTGACGAAAGCAGCGAAAACTGTTGACCTATTCCAGTCTTCCGTTCCCAAAGTATCATTCCAAAACCCAGTGCCAATAAATGAAGCTGCTTCAGTCAATACATCAGATATGCTGAACAAAATAAAGGACACAACTCCAACGATTATAAAAAGGCAGAATGCCTGCACGGGCGTGCGCACATCATTATTCGGGTGACAGAGATTTCTCATTTTTGTACTTGACGGAAGAGCCGCATAAAATTTACTCATAATTTAGCCTGCCAATTAGATTGGTTGGATTTCTATGAGTAATTAAACTACGGCAACGTGTCCAAACTGTGTCAGGCGTCTAAAAGTATCTTTAGAGCGGTTCATCGTAGAGATACTTGCGAATCACTGCTTCTGCTTTTTTGGTCTCAGCCCTCATGCCGCCTGCGCGCATGCTGGTCATCATGTCATCCATCTGCACTTGCACTCTAGCTGGTGCTTTGACCACTTGGCGCAAATCAATAGTGCGGTTGACCAAGGCTGATAGAATGGCCGGCTTGTCACCAGTTACGGTGGCGCCATTGCGTAACAGCGATTCATTAACCTGGTGCACGCTGCTCGTACCAAAGCTGGTCAGGCGACTACTTTTCAAGGCATCTACGACGTGTTCACCCTGGGGTATGCTGCCCTTCAAATCACCATCAACAAATGCAAACTTGAATTTGTTGGGTTGGACAACTACTTCTTTGCCTTCGTGAGTGATACCAGTAAAGGGATTAAGTTTTTTCACGCCTGTGAACCAGGTGACTTTTTCACCCTGTTCTTCAAGGGCATGCTTAAAAGCTTTGCCCATAAAAGGCGTATCTTCAACAAGCAATATGCCGTCTCTGCCGCCGCCCGGCATGAGCCTGGCTAACTTACCTCGACTGGCGGCAATCAGACCTATGGTGGCTACAGTTCCGCCTACCACTAGAGCCGTGGTACCGGGGTTATCGTAAGCGTCCTGAAAGAAGGCAGCCGCAGCAGTTGCAGGCTTTTCATTTTCAACAGCGTCATTGGCTTTGTCGGAACTATTTTTTGGCACGGTTACATACTCGGGGGATGAGTAATGTTTTACGCCTTTAAAAGGCCGCTGTCACTGAGGTTTCTACGCAATAACCATTAAATACCGAGATTAATATCCGCGGTAAGCGCGACCCTGAGCCACAGCTTTAACACCAGGTACGTTTTGCAGCGAACCATAGCGACTGGTGGCATAGCGAATACCGGCAATCATATTGTCTACCGGATCAAGAATATTCTTGTGCCCTGGTATGGAATAAGAATTGAAGGTTGGTCCGATGGTTTGCATCAAACCTTTCGATGGTGTGCCTTTGCGAGCATTTGAATCCCAGTTATTCACAACGTTTGGATTCCAACTGCTTTCTCGTTGGACAATCAAATTGACTGCTGCCAGGTTGGCGGCAGTGACCGGTACCCCTGCTTTCTCGAGGGCGGTTTCAATTAGCTCGCGTTTTTCGCCTTGGGGAATGGTGCCGGTCACTTGTTGTTCAGTATTCTGTCTGTTCATAGCTACGTCGTAGAGGCGCTGACCGGCAGTAGCTAATTGCTGACCTTCACCTTGCGTAACGTCTTCTCTAGTGATGTCGTTGGGAGCTTTTCCAGACAGAGCCGCTGCTGCTATGGCACCTGGATTTTCACCGAATTTGCCTTTAAGATCAGAGATCATGCTCGATACCATGCCCTCTTGGGCTTCTTTCGGCAAAAGATTATTCAACTCTTCTTTGGCTGGCTTCTCGCCTTTTTCCATCTTCGCGGCCATGCCTTTTAGCTTGGCGAGAAACTCAGGGTTTTTGAGCTGTTCAGCAAAACCTTTGGAAAGCTTGCCTTCTCTTATAAGCTTTTCAATCATGGCCGGATCTGGCGGATCGCCCAAACTTTCGAGGAAACTAGCGATTTGTCTGCCCGAAAGTCCATAACGACCAACTCTCGTATCACCGTCAGGGTGACGTCTGACAGTTTCATAAGCAGCATCGCGTTCAGGTTTCCACAAACCTGCCACTGCTTCTTTAATGCCCATTACCTTGTCGGTCTCATTGGGCTGCCTGGGCACGTCTCGTGTGCCGAAAGAACCCATGTGGTCAGTGGCGGCACGAGGCATATCGACGCCATTGCTGCCGTTGAAACGGTTCGTCTGCTCAACACTCTCCCTTGTCTCAGGGGTAACGTGTTTCATCTCTTTGGCCGGCTTTAGGTTCTGTGCACGCTCAAGCTCGGGTGAAATAATGTCATCTTGGTCGCTTAATTCCACACCATTGGCGGCCTGACTGTTGGTGGTCTTGATGCGTTCAGAAAGATACTTAACCAGGTCATCAGCAGCTCTTTGCTGAGCCTCGGTAGGGTTCAGCTGACCATCTTTACGCTCAATCTCTACTTTGATGTCTTTAGAATTTAACTTTTCCGGATCACCGTTCATTTCCACGCGGCCGTCTTCTTTGACTACAAAGTGCGGCTTCGCTTTGGCAGGCTTGTCTAAATCTTGCATCTCCACATTAATCTTAGGAACGCTCCGGTCCATAGCTGGGCTGGACTCAATGCGATGTTCGGGCGTGATGGCGCTGTTGTCGACAATCACACCACTGCGGGCCAGTTCGGAAGGCGGTTTGCTAACGTCAAATTTACGAGTGGCTAGGTTTTTGGGATGAATTGGACTCATCTCCAAGCTGCTAGGTGCGGTGTTGTCACCGCCGGCGGCTGTCTTCAACACCATGTCAGAGCTGGCAAGCAAGCTGCCGGCCTGCAGTGAGAGTGGACCAATATGGCCGACTTTGACGTTTGCTTTTTCGACTTGCTTATCGCCGTCGCCTGCTGATTGTTTGCCTGTCATTAAGGATCCCTAGCGGTAAGTACGCCTATATTCTTGAATATAGACGCCTATCCATCAATGGGGAAATCACGTAGGCCACTTTTGCCCCTTAGTTACGTAGTTCCCCCACAGACAGGCGCCTTTGACCGGGGCATAATGAGAGTCCCCATTCAAGACGGACAATTCTTTTCATCGGTAACTGACCAAGTCGGCAACCTCCGTTCGCCTGTTCGAATTTGATATATAAAGGAATGAAGCGGCAAAATCGCAGAATAATCCAAGCACCAGATACGGTGCCAAGACGAAACAGCTAAAATTTCTCAGCCAGTTAAGTGTTGCTGTCTGGTTTTGGCACATGAGCCGAAACCATGCTGTCTTCACTGCGTTCAAAGGCTTCTAGTTGCGACGAAGGCACATTCATGCCCGATAATTTGCTGCCGTATCCGAGAGTTACCATACGGTCTTGCACCGCAAATATATCTTCTACATAGCGAGCAAGGGCACGTCCCTGGGGCAAAATTTGTTCAACTGTGGCAGTGAGGAAGTAGTCTGCCACGATGCCACCGGCTATATTGGCACCGCGTTCTACGCCCCATTGTGTGGCAAAGCGTAAGCTCAGTGGAGCACCTGGTTTAGCAATGACACTTAACTTGCGCGTGAAGCCCTGGCTATTCATATCAATTTCGCCGATCAGCTGATTGAAAGAATCTGGACCGCTTGGCAGTTGGCCTTGCATACGACCAGCAGGTACGCCTAATTCCTGTGATAGAAGCTCTACCAGCGAGGCAAACGATGCAACACCTTGCAAGTCAATAGTTTTTCCGGATCCGTCAAATGTCATAAACTTGTTCCACTGGTTAGATTGAACGGTTGTGTTAAACAAACCAAATGATGCCAGTTATGAGGGAATTCTTCAAGTAGAGTAGTTTTTATGCAACCAGAAATTGTCCCTGAAAAGAAAACCGGTCTGGCCCTCATACGTGAGTGGACAGAGATGATTAAACTGGAGCATACGGTTTTTGCTCTGCCATTTGCACTTTCGGGCCTGATACTGGCCACTAACCACCTGCCATCATGGCACGCAGTATTTTTTACTATTCTGGCCTTTGTCGGAGCCCGCTCGGCGGCCATGACCCTCAACCGCTTGATTGACGCGCGCATAGACGCTGATAATCCGCGTACAAAAGACCGCTCAATCCCTGCTGGTCGTATAAAACCGGGCACTGCTTTGTTATTTTCCATTGCAGCTTTTGGGCTGATGCTCGCAGCTGCCAGCCAATTACCACAGATCTGCTTACAACTTTCTCCAATAGCAGTTTTCTGGTTGAGTTTTTATTCATTCACCAAGCGATTTACCTGGCTCTGCCACATTATGCTCGGCATTGCCCTTGGTGGTGCCGCTCTTGGTGGATGGGTGGCCGCTGCCGGCACCATTTATGGTGCCGCACCCTGGCTGCTCGCTTTTGCCGTGGCCACCTGGGTAGCTGGCTTTGATATCATCTACGCCTGTCAAGATGAAAAGTTTGACAGCGATCAGAAATTACACAGCATTCCCGCCCGATTTGGCTTAAGCAAAGCACTGACAATTTCGAGCGCGCTTCATGTGGTTACTGTTGCTGCTCTAGTGGCTCTGGGTATCACCGTTAAGCCTGCAGCCGGAATCTTCTTTTATGGCGGTGTGGCACTTGTTGCCGCTATGCTGATTTACGAACACAGTCTGGTCAAGCCGAACGATCTTTCAAAAGTAAATGCGGCCTTTTTCACCACCAATGGTATCGTCTCCATTGTCACTTTTTTTACGATTTTGATTGATCGGCTAGTGCACTAAAAGTGGTGCTTATGAATTACACTGTTTCTACGACCTCTCTAAAGACAATTTCTTGTCTCCTGATTTGCTTCTGGCAGGCGGCCGGTGGCTCACCAGCAATCATTGCTGCTGAACTGTCTGGCGCAGGTCGAGATCGTCCTATCAAAGATAAATGGGCGGTCGTAATTGGCCTCGACAAATTCGCCGATCGGTCGATACCGCCACTGCAATTCTCGTCCAAAGATGCAAGAGACTTTGGTCAATTTCTCATAGAGAAAGGCAATTTCGCCAAAGATCACGTCAAGGTACTGGTAAATGAACAGGCAACGGAAAAAAACGTCCGCGATGTAGTGGGCGACACATGGTTGCCGCGACAAGTGCAGCCCGATGACCTCGTTTTGATATTTGCCTCTAGTCACGGCAGCCCGAAAGAACTCGATGTGGCAAAAGAAAACTTTCTTGTAGTATACGATTCGGACCCTACAAAACTGTTCTCCACCGCCATCAAACTGGATGATTTGTCAAAAACCATCAAAAGAAGAACCGGCTGCGATCGTGTCGTCTTGCTCTTAGACGCCTGTCATAGCGGTGCGGCGGATACGAGAGGCGGAAATCTGTTCGCTCCCAAAGCAAAGAATTTCGACATCAACTCGTTAGCCGGTGAAGGGCAAATCATCATCAGCTCCAGCGATGCCGAACAGATTTCGTGGGAGTCCAAACGGTATCAAAATAGCGTGTTCACTCATAACTTGATGGATGCATTGCAATCGGCCGGACAAGGCACCAAAGTGACGCAGGCATACCGGCATCTGAAGAAGAACGTGGAAGAGGAAGTGAAAGCCGACCGAAATGCATCACAGACTCCGGTCATGAAAAGTCTCTGGAAAGGCGCCGAGATGGCTCTTTGCGCTGTGCCAGCACAACCGCGCCTTGCCACCCAACAAGAACCAGACACAGCAAGGATCGACCCAGCTCAAGCTTCTTCCCCGACGATCGTCAAAGACATGCCATTGAGTACCCTGATTGCCCACGCCGAACGTGGTGAGGTGAAAGCGCAACACGAGCTAGCCTTGCGCTATGAGAGCGGCAAAAGTAATGGCAAAGATATTGGCAAAGACGCGGCCAAAGCAGCGCATTGGTTTGCCAAAGCAGCCAATCAGGGATATCTGGATTCACAGTACGACTTAGGTCTGATGTACCTTGACGGGCGCGGAGTTGAGCAGAATGACCGCGAGGCCTTCAACTGGCTCAAGAAAGCATCCGATCAAGGAGATGCTGATTCCGCCACCAATCTCGGCTACTTGTACGAACAAGGCAAGGGCGTGGAACAGAACCCTCAAGAGGCGTTCAAATGGTATAAGAAAGCGGCCGAGAACGGTAACGCAGGGGCCCAGAGCAGCCTCGCTTATTGTTACGTGAACGGAACGGGCGTCGAGCAAGACTTTGCTGAGGCTTTCAAATGGTTCCAGAAAGCAGCCCAAGGTAAGGATGTACGCGGCATGACAGGAGTAGCCTGGGCTTTCGCGCACGGCAAAGGCACAGCGCAAAACAATACGGAAGCCTTTAACTGGTATAAGCGAGCTGCCGACCAAGGCGACGCCAGCGCGGAAGCAGCACTGGGAAATCTCTACGAAGCTGGGCTGGGCGTGGATAAAAATTCCGAAAGCGCCCTTTTTTGGTACAAAAAAGCAGCAGCACAAGGCGATCAAAATGCCGCAGCTCAATTAAAGCGATTGCAAGGCATGTAGCCATTCTATCTCAGGTTTTTTTTCACTGGCGGTTTTATCACCGGCTGTAGCCTTGGAGGCGCAGCGGGAGCGGATTGCATCAATTTCAGCAATTCCGGATTAAGGTTTTGGCGTGATTCAATTGCCGGTATCGCAAGAATCATTTCCCTTCCTTCCCATTGTCCGCCAATTTGCGGCGTCTGCTTTTCACCCCAGGCATTTTGCACTTCCCAGCCTACTTTTTTTTGCACATCTGCAAACGCCGCCTTAATGTCTATTTTTCCACCGCGCGATCGCAGTGTCTCTAAAAGGTATTTTGTGAACACTCCGTTTTGCGATGCCTTACTTTCCCAAGATCGTTGATCTGGAGAACTGGACGAAATTACCAGGTGTCCGCTGCCTTGAGCAATCTCATCCGGATCGAAATTCGCTGGTGCATGCTCGCCTTTCGCTCCGGGAACACCACCTCCGCTATAACAAGTGTCCATGACGATCAAAGCTCTTTCGGTTTTCACACCTTCTTTGATGCGTCGATACAATTCATCCATATCCACGCCAGTACCATAGAGCCTTCCGCCGTCAGTATCGTGTGCCACTATGTAATTTCTGCCACCTTTATCTTTCCTCGCCGGCGTACCATGGGTGGAAACAAATACCACCACCATGTCTCCTTCCTGTGTCACCGAGGGCAAGAATTGATCGCCGAATGCCTCCATTACATTTTCCCGAGTTGCTTTCTCGTTGAGAAGCAGCAAGACATGATCTTTTCTGAAGTTAGCCTCGTTGATCAGATAATTATAGAAATCTTGCGCGTCTTTTGCAGCGTATTGCAGGTTGTAGACAGGGTTGGCGAACTTGCTGATGCCTATGACCAGGGCCCATTTGTCTCTCACTGGGCCGTTCTTGCCAGCTATCACCGTTCTGGTGCCCAGTAGCACTTCCTCAAAGGCACCCAGATCGTCCGAATATGCCTTGAAAGTCGGACATGCCATAGACTTAGCCTTGTAATCATCAGAACTGGCCATATCGCCTTTCATTTTGTACGCCATTGAAAGACCGAAAAGAGTTCTGATTGGATCAACGGTTTCGATAGATTTGAATATTTCGATGGCCTTGTCTGGATTCTTTAAACCGAGATAAGCATAGCCTTTCATTGTGCTTGGGAAGGAATCTGTGAGTTTCTCGCATATGGAAATTGCCTGTTGAAAATTGCCTTTTTTACATAAAGCACTGGCTTTTGCACCGAGCAACTCTGTGTCATTTGGTGCGATGGCAAGACCACGGTCGTATTCGGTGATTGCCTTGTCGAACTGTTTGAGAAGTTCGAAGCAACTCCCGAGACCCAAATATGCACGACTGTCTTGTGAATTCATCGCCAGGGCCTTGTTCAAATCTACAATTGCCTTGTTATATTCCTGCATAAAACTAAACGCCAGTCCGCGCTCAGTGTAACCGTCCGATTTAGTTGGAATGAGCTCAATATACTTATCCCAATCTTTCAATGTTTGGTCGTTGAATCTTCCGGAACACTGAAGAGAGTTGGCCCGATGGAAGTACGCGTCGGCATAATCTGGATTGGTAGCAATAGCCTTCGTGCAATCGTCAATTGCCTTTTGATATTCTCCCAAGTTTTCATATGCAATGGCTCGATTGAAATACGTAACTTCCAGCTGGTCGATTTCGGAGGCGAGCGATTTGGTGAAATACTCGACCGCCTTCTGGTACTCTCCTTTACCGAGAGCCTCGCTTCCCGCATCGAACAAAGGCCACTCTGCAGCCCATGCCGGATGAACGGCAGTGCTCGACAGCAATGCCATCAACAGTACAAAATTCTTCAAGCGCGCGCCGGACAATTGCAAACTGTTCAACAATTTCAAAACTCTCACCTGGGGAAAATCACAGCGATAACTTACCATGGTACATTTTCTGGTCTCAGAACTCCATGTATAGGAATAGAGCAAACTTGCACCCATACTTTCGTCGACTGTCAGTTAGCCTACTAGCCACGTCAATTTGTGTTGGCAGTACAGCGTTTCCGGCAACTGCAGCGGGCGGCTACACACCCAGGGATATGTTCTATCAGGATATAAAGCAGCCAGAGAATCCTCAAAATGGCGTGTCCGTAGCCTATTGCCTGGAGCTGCATCGCGGCAGCGATCCTCCCGTATTGTCGAACAACCGATTTACCTTTAAATCTGGTGACGCCGTCCGTCTGCACTTGAAGAGCTCGGCTGCGACTTACGCATACATTGCTTTGATAGGCAGCTCGGGCAAGAAAGCTGTTCTCTACCCGCCCCCCGGCTCGACTGAGGACAATCGTTTAGAAGCAGGCAAAGAGTATGTCGTGCCGGCTAATGGCCAGATAGTTTTTGACAACCAGCCCGGCACAGAACAACTCTTTCTCATACTCACGAAAGACAAACAAGAAGTGTCGTCCCATCTAAACTCACCGGGAGCTTTAATCACGGGCGACTCTCTGTCGGGCATCTCGCAGAAAGTCGGCGACTATCAGGTAATGTCCAATGACGGCTACTATGAGCTGGGAAAAAAGGCACCAGGCTCGGGGCTGGTATTCGTCAACAATCCAGACGGCAGGAAACCGACCGTCATTGCAGTGGCACTGAGCCACTCACCCAGCGGCTCGGATCCGCAGCCAACGCCAACACCTACACCAACACCTACTCCTACTCCTACTCCAGCACCGACACCAACGCCTGAGCCGCCAAGCACAGACCTTGTTAAAGTCAAATACGACATCAGGAGTCTGCACAATGATGGCTTGCCCAAACTAGTTGAGAACGCTGAAGTGTGGGGCGCGTTCCACAAAACCCGCAATACGAAGTCAGGAATCGATGGTGGGATGCGTGATCAATATATTGCCGGACTCAATCACTTGTATGCAAACTGGTGCAACCAGGCGATTGATTGGCAGAACAAGGGCCCGTTGCATTATGTTCAAACTGTGCAAGGCAAAGATTCTGGCGAACGAATGCGTCAACCCAATTTCGAAGGAAAAGATCTGAGCTCTCCCGCAGATAAAAGCCAGGTGTGGGATTCGCCGGGTGTGGCCGGCTATCCTGGCCCGATGGGAATAATGATGGAATTTCTCAGCGGGGGAAGATCCAGTTATATAGCCATTGGCACAGTGGTGAAGTACGAAAATCTTCCCAAGGAAGTTTTCAGAGTAGAAACAGGACAGCAGCTTGATGCCGCCTGGGACACCAATCGCGAAGAGCCAATCATCATCGCCGTCAAATGTGCAGCAAAGATGTTTCAGCCTGCCGGAGACGGTGGACACGTAGTGGTTCTCAGCGAAAGGCGCGAGGGAACTCAAGCTGGCAAGACTTCCAAGTATGAGTATCGCTTACTGAACAACTGGGGCAATGATGATGATGGCCAGCCGCGCAATGGTTGGGTGACCAGTGATGCTGTGGTGAGCGCCATGAACTATATTGATGCAGCCCATGACGAGTCTGTGTCACCGCATAGAGCCATTGTGTTAGACGCACTGCCTCTTCCCGGTGCCAATCGTTTCGCTCGAGGTGACGACGGCTTCTCGTTCGACACCAGCACGTCAGCGAAAGCTGTTTGGCCAGGCGGAATCAATAACATCTCGAACCGCGCGGCCACTGCTACTAGAGCTCTGAAGATCAGAGCAGCTTACGACCTGACGACTGAGCAAGCTGCGCTTTCACGTTACATTGCAGATGCAAAACAATCATTCAGAAAAGACGAAATATCGATATGCGAATCAGCGATCAAGGCCCTTGTGGCCAATCAAGATGAGCAAGGTAAACCACGCCGATATCCAATCTCGCAGGCTGATCTGGCGTCTATTTTTCACGATATCAACCGGCTGTTTTTGCAGCAAGATAAAATCTATGCCCAGGGACTGGATGTAGACGATCGTAATCGCGCCGTGGTGGCATTATTGCATGACAATGCCAACCCTGAGCACATCAATCAGGGCTTCCACAACACCTGCAACGTCACAACGATTATGAAGATCGAAACCTTCTTGAGACCGGCACCACAGGTGAAGCGATTTGTCGACTTGTATACCAACGTGAACGGCGACCAAACCGTTGATATGCCCAAAATTTGAAACCTAATTTCTAGGATTGGTCGGTTTGGAGAAGAGCAATACATCATTGCCTTTCCAGCGATCGTATTTGACCACTGGATGCTGACCTGGTTGCTGCCCCTTTGTCAGTTCTTGAACTTGAGCTTGCGCAGCATCGAAGGATGCCTTTAGTGAGTGCTTCTTGCGGAATGCTTGAATCAAATAATATGTGAAATAGCCATGACCGATTTTACGATCTTCCAGAGCATATTCATTCGGACCACAAGAGCTGACGACAATCTGCCCACTGCCCATGAGCATGTGGTCTATGAAATCACGAGGGTCGAGATCTCGGGCGTTGCCGGAGAAACAGGTATCGAGTATGGTGACAACACGGTTGCTGGGTATCTTCTGTTTGATCATGTCACCCAGGCTTTGCATGGCAATGCCAGCTCCAGGTCGCCCAAAGTCATGTGTGATGATGAAGTTCTGTCCGGTGGGTTTGTCAATTGCCCCTGAGCCATGAGTAGAGAAATACAGCAGCACGAGATCATCTGGTTGAATGGCTTGAGGCAAAAGTTCTGTCATCACGCGTGTTATGTTGGCCGTGGTTGCTTCTTCATCCAGCAGCATCAAAACGTGATTAGGACGAAATCCAGCCTCTTTAATCAGAAACTCCTTCAATGCCATTGCATCAGCAACGCAACAACTCAATCCATTTACTTTCTCGAATTTGTTGATGCCTACAATAAATGCCCACTTGTCGGTGATCGGCTTATTGTTAGCATCGGGTTGCGGCTGGGGTTTAGACGGCTGATGTGGAGTCGGAGGCGCAGGATTGGGACTAGGGGCCGGTGCGGCACCACTGTGATTGAGCAATACCGATACCGCTGTCGGTTTGCCGGGATCGGGATTATTGACGAATACAAGTCCCTGACCTACTTCTTTTTTGTATGGGTCGTAAACGCCTGTATTAGACAATATGGAATAGTCTCCGACTTTTTGAGGAATTCCTGTCAGAGAGTCTTGATCGATTACCACAGCCCGTTGAGACATAGCCCGCTCAACATCGAGTTTTTCAGGACTGAACACGAGCATCAATTTTTCAGTGCCCGGGTTGTTGTCGAAGACAATTTGACCACTCGATGGCACCACATATTCTTTGCCGGCCTCCAGGCGGTTGTCTTCAGTTGAACCTGGCGGCGGATAGAGCAGCGCCTGCTTACCGGTACTGCCTGCAGCCAGTGCTATGTAGGCATAGACAGGAGTACTCGATTTAACGTGCAGACGGATTGCATCTCCGCTTTTAAATGGGTAACGGTTGTTACAAAGCACAGGAGCCTGGCCCGGACGGTGCAGCTCCAAACAGATTGCTACTCCTGCCGAGGTGTTTGTGGGCTCCTTCAGCTCCTGATAGAACATGTCTTTGGCATTGCCAATACCTGCTGCCAGAGCCGCTGGCAGTGATGATATAGCACAGGCCAGAATTACGCTAAGAATGCTCGAGCGTAATGTCAACATAAAGATCCTCGGCAGTATTAGTGTTGACGATGATCGTCTCTGGTGTGGGTTGTACTCCACCGCCGGAGGGAGGATGGTGTCCCGAATGCTGTGGTACATGTGCCGTGTGGTGAGAGGTTGGCTTATGCGGTACAACGTGTGCTGTATGAGGTCTGAATGGTTTTTTGCGGGGCGGCGCGCTGTCTTCCCGGTAGAGATCCTTCGAATAGTTCTCGCTCGGTATCGCTTCGTCCATACTGAGTGCCGGCGGATCGCTTGCCGGCGGCTTTGCCGCCTGAGGCAACGGGTTTGGTGGGCTACTGCCACCACCGAATGCGACAAGCAATTGTGGCTTGCCTTGAGTAGCATCAACTGCCGCATTCGGTGTAATTGTTGCCATGGCTTGGGTCATGTCCAAGACTGGCTGCAGCAAAGCATTTGTGTCGATGTTATTTCTCGACACAGCCAAGCGTATATGCTCCGTTCCTTTTTTGTTGTCGAAGACGAGAAAAGTTGTAGAAGGAATGATCGCAGCTTTACCACGCGTGACGCTATTGGAAGGGTCTTTAACCGGCACCGGAAACAATACCGCCTGCTTGCCGGATGATCCTTGCAACATCACACAATGAGCGTGTCCATCAATATTAGAAGTGACGTGGAAACGAATGCGGTCACCCGATTTGAATGTGGTCCGATTGTCCACCCTTTTGATCGTCGCACCACGGCGCAGCTCAATCCAGTAACTCATGCCAGTGTTAATCTGCTGACTAGGATTATTGAGTTGTTGATAAAACATATCCTTCACACCGGCATATGCCGATGGCATGCCCAATGAGCACACGATTGTTAAACTGAAGCCAAGCGAAAGAAAATCTCGTGTCCGCACTGTCGTCCTCTTCGTTTTCTAATTTTTATTCTTTGTCCTTTAACCGCCCTTGCGGTGCTCAAGGGCAATGTCCACCGAAAGTTGCTTAGAAGGGTCGTTGTTAACTACAGTTGTCTCGCTCTGCTCTTCTTTATTGGTTTTGTTCACCTCGATGGTGACGTTGCGAGACGCTCTTAATGGTTTAGAATTGGGTGGCAAAACTATGCAGACCATAGTGCCGTCAGGAATCTTGTCTTCCTTGGTGGAGGCGATCATCGCTACACCTTCCTTTTCGCCCAATTCTTTCTGCGGATCGATTGCTTGTCGCGATACGATCACACGCAAAACTTCCGTTCCCGGATTCTCATCGAACTTCAACCAGGCTTCTTCACCGCTCTCGTTTGCCGAAGGCAAAATGATTTCTTTGCCTGCTGCAACTTTGTTTTCTTTCAATTGAGCCGACGGAAAAAGAACATTCTTTTCGCCTTTGCTGCCCTGCAACATCAAAATGTAGGCAAAGCCATCGATGTTGGGCTTGAGGTGAAAGCGCAGCTTATCGCCGTTCTTAAATGCGTTCTTATTGGTGACGCGTGACTTCTTGCCCTCGCGTTCAAGTTCCAACCAATACGTGATGCCTGTGTTAATTTTCTCCTTTGGCTTTGATTGCTGCGTGACGAACATGCCGCGAACGTTGACGTCTTTCGACCAGGTGGGTCCAGCAGTAATCAGTAAAAGCGCTGCTAACGCGATTGGGAAGCTCAACTTCATGTCACATCTCCATTGGTTTGGAACGGTCACCATTTTCGGATTTTGGGTTTGTCAAAGGGACATTTCTCTCAGGGGCGCCATCATACCTAAAATACGCAGGTGTTTAAATTAAACGTTTGGAGAATTTCCTGTGACCGCGAGGTTTGGATCCAACTTGGCAGGTGTACCTGTACTCAATCATTCGCCCATTTTAGTCAGCAACTTACAGCACCAGCTCGAAGCAATTGACTTCACCATCAACGGTGCCCAAATAAACTTTGTCTTTGACGATTAACGGTTGCGAATCAATTTGCTTGTGCAAGAAACGCTGAAAACGGGGTTTGCCGGTTGCGGTGTCAAATCCTTCTAGCCAACCGTCTTTGCTGGTGCAGATAACGCTGGCACCGACAGTTTCAAGAGCCCCGGCTGGTGCCCCTTTTAGAGGTGCCTTCCATTTAATGGTGCCTGAGTATTTCTCGCAGCAATACAGCCATTTATTTTCACTGGCAAACATGACCGAAGTGAATACAATGACGCCACTGCGAAGAATGGGACTATATGTCGGATATTCCCAGATTAAGCGCCCGGCTTCAGCATCGAGGGCGAAATAAACTCCCCCCTGAGTGCCTACGTATACGGTGTCAACGGAGGCCGACGGGGTACTGACGATGCGACCATCGGCAACATATTTCCAATTTAATTTGCCGGTGTGAGCAGCTATGGAATAAACATGACCACCCCTGGTGCCAAAATATAGCGAATCTCCATGTACTCGCGGTGCGGCTACAATAGCGTCTAATGCATTGAAGTGCCAGAGTCGCCTGCCAAAACGTATATCGAGCGCAGTCACCTGCCCCTGCCGGTCACAGACCACCACAGCCTTACCGGCAATAACCGGGCTTGCCACCACCGGTGAGGCCCCTTCCCAGCTCCAGATCAGCTCTCCACTAGTTGGGTCGAGCGCTTGCGTTTTACCACCACTGTCGCTCAACAACAGTTTGCCATCCAGAACTATGGGGGTGGTCAAAATTGGTGCATCAGCATCGAAATTAAATGTTGGGTTGCCGTTCTGCGCGTCAAATGCATACAGGCGGCCGTCTGTAGAGCCGACATAGATTAGTTTTTCGTCTTGACTGATAACCGCACTGGCCGACCAGCCAATTGGTCCCCGGGTGGGCGCAGTCCAGATGGCAGGCTCGCCGGCGTTAGTTTTAACGGGCGTAAGATCGCGCTCGGGCACCACTGGTTTATCTTTAAATGTGGGTGTCGATTTGGGTGTGGTAATAAAAGAAGGCACGCCAGTAATAAATACTTCCTCGCCTCTTTCCCCCTTTTTAATTAGTGGCTGATCGCGGTTACGCACCGCATGCTTATCGGGCTCAACCGCCTTTGTCAGCGGGTTTGGCGCTCCGTCGACCGGCGGTACTTTCTGCTCTACAGCAGGCAGTGTTTGTGAATCAGGCGCGTCAGATTCTGAAATTGAAAGATCACGTTTCATTGTGGTGCGCGGTGAAAGACCCATGCGGGCAACGCGCAATTCAAAAATCAAATCGTCCACAATACCGAGCACATCGGTCATCGATTTATAGCGATCATCTGGTTGTTTAGCCATCATGCGCTTCACCACACGGTCAAGCACCTCTGGAATTTCAGCATTCAATCTTTTAGCGGAAGGCACTGGTGCGTTGGTGTGCTTCATGGCCATTTCAATCATGCCCTGGGCGCGAAAAGGCAACTGACCGGTACACATTTCAAAAAACAAAATACCCATAGAATAAATATCAGAGCGGTGATCTTGCTGCTCTCCGCGACAGAGCTCGGGTGACATATAGGCAGGAGTGCCCATACCTTTGGTAGACGAATTGAGATAGACCCTTCCTACCAGCAGACGTGCCAGACCAAAATCGCCAATTTTTAAATCGCCTTCATTGGTGATAAAAATATTGTCGGCCTTAATGTCCTGATGAACCACTCCCCTTTTATGGGCGAATGAGAGCCCGGCAGCCAGCTGTTTCATCCAGTTTAAACAGTGCTCCAGAGGCAGCGGACCCTGGGTCACTCGGGCTGCCATATTGCCCCCGGGCAGATATTCCATGGCGACAAAGTGATGATCGCGACCGTTTTTTGGCTCGGCGCCAATATCGAAAACCGTGACAATATTGGGGTGATCAAGTTGTGCGGCCAGCCTGGCCTCTTCTTTGAACACGTCAAGGTTCTTTTTATCGGCCATGAGGCTGGGTAACAGCATTTTAATTGCTACATCGCGCAGCAGTAGCTCGTCGCGGCAGTGATAGACAACGCCCATGCCGCCCACGCCAATCTCTTCAAGCACGGTGTAGTGGCCGTCCTCCAGTCGATCTCCTCGGGCAAAAATTCTTGGGGGCATGAATAAAAGTATTATCTTATGGTAATCACGAGGTTGTAAGAAGGCGCTAGAATGACGTTGTTAACTTCAGGACTTTACCATGAGCCAACCTGCATTAAACCAGTTTAACAGCACTTGCCCACTTCCCGATAATCCCAATGAATCTGTGACGGCAAGCGCTCTGACCGAACCTGTCTCACGCATGGTGGCTCAGGCTCAGGCAGTTTTGCAGGAGGAAGCCGATGCCATTTTGCGCGCCAAAAGCCGCCTCGGACCAAGCTTTGATAAAGCCCTTTTACTGTTGCTCGGTTGCAGCGGTAAAGTAGTGGTCACCGGCATGGGCAAATCGGGTCATATCGGTTGCAAGATTGCCGCCACATTCGCCTCCACCGGCACACCAGCATTTTTCGTTCATCCAGCCGAACTGCGCCACGGCGACTTTGGCATGCTCGATGAACGCGATCTGGTCATTGCCCTTTCCAGCTCAGGCGAAACCCAGGAAATCAAACTGGTACTCGAACCAATTAAAAGACTTGGGCTCAAACTTATTGCTCTCACCGGGAATCTGACATCAACACTGGCAAAATATGCCGATGTGGCGATTGATGTTTCTGTAGAAAAAGAAGCTTGCCCACTTAATCTAGCTCCGACAACATCTACGACTGTGGCATTAGCCATGGGCGATGCCATGGCTATGGTGCTCATGGCCGAGAAAGGCATTGAGGCCGAAGATTTTGCCAAGAGCCACCCTGGCGGCGCCCTTGGCCAAAAACTGATTACTGTAGAAGGCATCATGCGCTACGGTTTCGATGTGCCCATAGTTTCACTTGATGCCACTCACGAGATGGTAGTAGAAGAAATAGGCAAGAAAAAATTAGGCTTCACCGCTGTCTGCGAAGACGACGGTAAATTACGCGGCATCATCACTGATGGTGACTTGCGCCGTTCGCTTTCTAAATATCGCGATCAGGTCTTTGACAAAAAGGCGCGCGATTTGATGACTGGATCACCCAAGACCATAGCGTCGCAATCTTTGGCTGTTGAAGCATTACGTGTGATGGAAAAGTATTCGATTTCAGATATTCTAATTGTTGACGGCAATAGCAGACCAGTTGGTTTAATCGACTTGAAAGATCTGCTGCGCGCCGGAATTATTTAAAAGAGCCTTTTGTTCGACTTCACGGCGCAATAAAATTTGCTCCTTTGGCGCGTTCAGTTTTTCGTCACGATAAGGCACACGTGAACTGGTAGCCAACCTTTTCAGCTCGTCATTCGACAGTGGCAAGATGCAGTCTCCATGTCCGATATTGACTTCGTCAAGACTAGATTTAATGGCCATAGTGCCACCAACTTTGCCACCTAATGCGGTGGTACGAAACACTTTAAAGCCCAGTTCCAGAAGTGCACCTCTAACTGCTGATGCGGTGGAGTAAGTGAGTATTACTCCACCGTCTGCCATCAAGCGGTGATAATGTTGAAACAACTCAATAGTCCAGAGTTCAGGTACTTTTTTAGGTGAAAAGGGATCATGAAAAACAATGTCATAGCCTGCATTTTCGCATTGCGCCTCTTGCAAAAAATGGCGCAGGTCACAAACATAAACTTTAAAGCGAATCTCCGGTAGCTCAATCATGCCACCATTAAAGTCGGCTAGATTAACGGCCTTGCTTTCAAAAAGTGCACACAGATCACGCAGGCATGGTTGTTTCACCACCTGAGGCACCAGCTCGAGTACTGAGCTGTCAATTTCTATAGCGTCAATATTGAGATTTACTTTTGCACTGATTCGCTCATTTGCTTGATTATGATTGGCCAGTGCCAGGCTGTTATAGCCAAGGCCGAAACAACTGTCTAAAACTCTCAGACTGCCACCATTAGTAAGTCGCTCTTGAAAATATTGGCTTGCCGGTTGCACATATGTGACCATCGCTTCGGTAAAAGCACCAGCACGGTTGTGATAAAGTTCATCGAGCTTGCTCTCATGCAGCGAAAAAGAACCATCACTGGTGGTGGCAAGGGTAAAGTCACTCATGTTAACTATCGCCTGCCGATGCCAGGTCGAGCACAATTTTGCCAAAATTCTGATTTGCTTCCATCATTTTATGAGCCTCGCTAGCGTCTGACAGAGCGAATACTTTATCGACTACCGCTTTCAATTTACCCGCATTAAAGAGTGGTAAAAAATTTTCTTCAAAAGCTCTCGTTACTTCTGACTTTTCTTCGGTTGAGCGGCCGCGCAAAGTGGTGCCCCTAACAGTTAATCTCTTAGACAACAAAGCACCGAGGTTAAAGTTGCATTTGGCACCAGCCAGTAAACCCACAACCATAATGCGACCTTTGCTGCGAGTGCACTTTAAATCTTCGGCCAAATAATCGCCGCCTACCAGCTCCAGTACAACGTTTACGCCGCCATCAGTTATTTGGTTGACCGGCTCTGCAAATTGTCCATTCTGTACACAAATAACGTGATCAAAATATTTCTTTAGCTCTTCAACCTTGCTTGCTTGTCTAACTGTGCCAATAGAAATTGCACCAAACGCACGAGCCATTTGTGCGGCGGCAATGCCGACTCCGCTAGCAGCGGCACTGACGAGCAAATATTCTTTTTCTTTCAATTGAGCTTGTAAGAAAGCAGCGTCATAGGCAGTAATAAAGGCCTCTGGTATGGCGGCAGCCTCAAGCCAGCCCAGAGTTTCCGGCAAGTGCATGACAGTCGCACTCTCTAGAGCTAAATAGTCTTGATAGGTGCCACCGGCGGCCAAGCCGAATACTCGATCACCAATTTTAAAACCGATTACTTCTGAACCAACCTCTTCTACTACTCCTGCATATTCCAGGCCTGGCACATCAGGGCTTGCACCAACAGGCGCTGGATAATTACCTTTTCTTTGTAATACATCTGCCCTGTTAACAGCTGTTGCCTTAATTTTGACAAGAATTTCACTGTCTTTGCAAATTGGCTTAGAACGGCTCTGTAACTGCAAAACATCTGGTCCGCCAGCAGCAGTGATGACTATAGATCGCAAAATATTTACCCTTAACTAACACGTATAAATTCTCAACATAACAATCGGGGTCTATTGTCTCAATAATGCTCGACAAGTGGTGGCTTGCACTTGTATTCTTATTGAGTTATGAAGATGAAGACCTTAGAGAAAACACAGCGCGATACATTTGATGCCGACGAACTCTGTCAAATGGCCTCAATGAGCGACAGTCTTACAAGAGATAGATCTGACAGCGATAAACCTGTCAAAGACGCCTGGGACAAATTGGGAGCAGTGGCACCGATTATCTCTGGCATGTTGATATTTGTTATGGGCGGGTGGTTTACCTATACATTCAATCAACAGCAATTGCGCCTGCAAGAAATTCAAACCATTGAAAAGTTTATTCCGCATTTGATGGGCAACGATCAGAGCAAAAGGGCCGCTATTCTTGCCATTTCGTCTCTGACCAATGCCGAACTGGCGACTAAATTCGCCCAAATTTTCTCCAGTCCGGGAACGGTTTCGGCCCTGCAGTCACTGGCTGAAAATGGCACTGAAAAAGATAAAAGTATTGCTACCGACGCTCTGGCTCGCGCTTTAGAGAATCTTGCCGCCCGGGAGAGTCGTCTCAATGATATTGAAGTTGCTTTCAACAAGGCGGCTTCTGAGCGCGTCTCTCCCAATTCTAAAAATGATGGCCCAGCCGATCAAGTTGACGAGGCCCAAAAACTTGAGCGTTTAGCCATTGTCTGCCGTGAGAGAGGGCATTTGACTGCCGCTGAAGCATTGCTGAAACAAGCAGTGAATGTCAGATTTAAAGCCACCGGCGACAGTAAAGACGTGGTCAACACTTTAAGAAAGTTAGCCGAAGTGCAAGTGGCTCAAGGCAATAATAACGAAGCAGAAGAAACCGGTAAAAAAGTTGCCACCCTGGAAAATAGGCTCACTCCCCCTAAAGAGCCAGCTGCACCACCAGTCGCTGCGCCTCCAGCCGCTAAACCAGCGGTAGAAGAGAAGGCAGATAGCAAGGCTGTAACACCAGCTTCTGAGACAATAGAAAAAGCCGCCCCTGATCCGAAAACTGAAAGCGAAAGCTGAAATCGAAAACAGAAATTAAAAATCTGAGATCAATTCTTGATGTATTGATCCCAGTATTCCGTTCTTTCTTTCCAGGCGCAGCTGTCATTGCCGCAAATTAAAGTCACTTTAGAACCCTTGGTTTCCAGTGCAGAATCTCCAGCGCCATCCCAGACTGACTCAGTCATTTCCACAAATTTTTCAAATGACTTAACAGGCTTTTTGCAGGTAGGACAAGCCATCTTGCCATTTTCGATGGCGGTTTTAATAGTCGAAAGTGACACTTTCTCGCTCCGTGAAACAAATGACAGTATCATAGCTGTCGCCAGCAATGTCGATATCGATAATTGTAATCTATCGATACAGCTAAGAGGTGCGATCTCTCGTATGGCATCCGCGCTAAACTACTTCATATGACTAAAATAACCGCTATTGTCGCTCTGGCTTTGATAATGGCCTGGCCGTTTGCATCGATTTCCATGGCCGCTCCAGCCTTTGCTCACGACGTCGACTTACAGAGTAGGGCCAACGAGGCATTTTGGCAGCATCATTATCGTAAAGCACAAAACGATGTGCTGGAAATTCTCAAAAGCGGCAAGCTTTCTTGCGCTGAACGCGCTCGTTGCCTGACCAATCTGTCTATCTGCGAAGCACAGCTAGACGAGGATGATTGTCAAAAGCACGCGCAGGCGGCGCTAAAATTGGCCGATGCCAAATCGCTCACATATGCTGATGCACTGGCTATTAACGCACGCTGTTTGCTGATGAATGGCGACACTGAAAAAGCGCGCAAAGCCTACGAAGAAGCCATTGCCATTGCCACCAATTTGCAGGGTGAGTGGAGCACCGATGTGGCACCATTTTATGAAGGTCTGGCGGCATGTTGCATGCGTGAAAAAGATTATGCAAAAGCTGAAACATACTATTTTAAGGTGGCCAAACTTGACCTGATTAAATATGGCCCTGATGAAACACATTTAGCCTGGAGCTTGATGAGTCTCAATAGTGCTGCCAGGGCTCTGAAGCACGATCAACTGGCCACAGTAATATTCAAAAAAATGTTCTGGAATTTTCGTCATCAAAACGAATTGCGCATCTTAGACGACTACAAAGACGTGTCTAATAGCGAGATCTTCAAGGCATCGCTGAAAGAACAGTTGTATGGCAGCGAAGGTGCTTACGGAAATAAAGATCTTGCCCTTGATCTAATTAAAGCCGGCATTCCAGAAACCGCCCTGGCCAATCCAACAGTTCGTCCTAAGACTTTCGATAACTGGTTTAAAGAACGAATTGGCCGCGAGCGCGCACCCGGATTGGCATATTTCGACCCCACCAAAAAGCTCAAAGGAATTATCGTCACAGTTCATGGGCTCGGTTTGCATAGCGGCGCCTTTACTCCACTTGCAACACGCATTCAGCATGACGGCATAGGGGTAATTTCATTTGATGTGCGCGGTTTCGGCAGTTACCGCAATGACGAACTGCTGCAGCAACTTGATTTGCTCTCCACAGTGGCCGATATCAAGCGCATTTTGACCGAGTTACGTAGCGATTATCCACACACTCCTTTGCTATTATTGGGTGAATCTATGGGTGGTGCCATCGCTTTGCGAATTGCGGCAGAAGCACCACAACTTGTGGATGCAGTAATCAGCTCTGTGCCGTCAGGCTCTCGCTATCAATCAAAGAGTACTGCCTTAAAAGTTGGCTTAAAATTTCTCAATAACAAACATACCCAGTTTGACGTCACCAAAGAAGTTGTAGAAAAGGCCACGTGTAAATCTGACTTGCGTGACATGTGGGAAGGCGATGAGCATATGCGCATGAAATTATCGCCTTCTGAGCTGGTCAATTTTCAGAATTTCATGAGCGACAACATTAAAACGGCGCAGAAAATTGAAAGCACACCAATAATCATCTATCAGGGTTATAGCGATAACCTGGTGCGGCCGATGGGCACGTTAGCTATCTATCAAGCTATTCCGCAGAAAGACAAAGATCTAATTTTCATTGGTCGGGCGGAACATTTGATTTTTGAAGAAGGACAATTTGATGATGTTATTTACAATGGAACACTGGGCTGGATATTAAGGCATCTTCCAGACAAAAATACAATTTCAGCCAAGGCTGACCCCTGCGATGAACCAAACTCTCAAGAGACAAAAGCAAATGAAAAATAGAAGCAAAATATTTTCGACTGCTTTTTTGGCGCTTGTATCGGCGCTTGTGATACCACAGGCAGTATTATGCCAGAACTTTCAAAATTGGTATCCTCAGAACATTGCTTTACCCAGCGGCCACAGCTACCCCTGTGCCCTGACTGCGCTTCCTGCCAATCTTGATGGCGTGCCGCCGGCCGACCGGGCCTTTATCAACCATGTTTATGCCATGTTGCTGCAGTGTGTGCAGGCAAAAACTGTGATGATTGACACGTTGCGTGATGGCAAAGGCGGCTTTGACCAAGCCTACGCTTCTTATTACGCTAAAACTGCACAAGCTCGCCAGAAAATCATGACCGAACCTGTGCCTAATGTTGGATTGCAAAGTTTTAGAGATGGAGTAGTCAGCGCCGTTGATCAGCAAATACTTTTCTTTGGCAAAGCAACAAAAGCCAGAGGCGCAGGCAAATCGTTTCAAGAGATTATCAGCTACCCTGAAGGCCGTACTGCTTCCGGTTTATTAATTCAAGCCTGGGGTGCCATGCAGGGTCGCTATCCGAACCTTTCGCCGGCAGTCAAAGACAGTGCTTATCACCATCTTTGTGCTCTTGATTTGTTTTAGCCCTAGATCTGTTCCGCACCCTTCACGTGGGGGTCTTACCTGAAAACTAGAGCGTATACGTTTTGACAAAATAAATGCCCAAAACGTATACGCTCTAGTTTCAAAAACAGATCAAGCATGGCAAAACTGCCCCAGGTTATTGCTGAGTATAAAGTTTAAAATTCACAACGGGCAACAATGCGCCATTAATTGCCCTGAGCTGCCATGGCTTGGTTATGATCAAGACTCTTTGAGGAAATTATGAACGCCCTTCAATTGCATCGTCGTTTTGAAACCAAAATGGCCATTCGAGTGGCCACCTATGACATCGATTATGCCAATCATGTCTCCAATATCGTCTATTTTCGCTGGTTGGAAGATTTGCGCCTGCAACTACTGGAAGAAAACTTTCCGCTAGAAGAACTGATGAGCCAGGGTTATATGCCTGTGCTGGCATCGTCGTCTATTGAATATAAAAAGGCAGTCAAACTTTTCGATCGGCCGGTGGGCCACATGTGGATCGAACGACTGGGCGCTGCCAGTATGTACTTTGTGGGCGAATTTTTAGTTGACGGGCAGGTCACTACTAAGGCCAGTCATATTGGACTTTTTGTTGATACAGTGTCGCAAAAACCAGTAAAAATTCCTGCGCAAATTGTAGAAAAATTTGCCAACTACTCGAAAATTTAAATTACGAAATTGAGGCATTAGATTTTGACAGTTCAGAGTGATAGTTACGCCACATCGACACCCACAACAGTGCTGGTTACAGGCGCAACTTCAGGCATAGGTAAAGCTGTAGCACTCGGTTTTGCCAGAAATAAAAGCGCTGTGGCCATTAACGGTTTTGGCCATGGAAGTGAAATCAGTGCGGTCTTAGATGAATTGAAAGCCAGTGGTGCGACAAAAGCGATTCATGTGCCCTCGGATATGAGTCAAGTAAAAGATATTGAAACCTTGATCATCACCACCCAAAATCAGCTTGGTTCACTTGATGTACTGGTAAACAATGCAGGCATTCAATACACCGCCAAAGTGGAAGATTTTCCCGCCGAAAAGTGGGATCAGGTAATCGCCATCAATCTCACATCAGCCTTTCACACTATCAGGCTGGCACTGCCAATGATGAAAGCGCGCAATTTCGGCCGCATTATCAATATTGCTTCAGTACATGGCCTGGTAGGATCTGTGCAAAAGGCAGCCTATGTTGCGGCAAAACACGGCATAATCGGTTTAACGAAAGTGGTGGCACTGGAATGCGCAGAGCAAAATATTACGGCCAATTCGGTCTGCCCAGGCTGGGTGCTCACACCTCTGGTGGAAGCTCAACTCACAGCCAATGCAAAAAGAGATAATGTCACTAATGACCAGGCCGTGCACAATTTATTGTTAGAGAAACAGCCAAGTTTGCGCTTTGTGCCCTTAGACGAACTCTCACAGCTTTGCCTTTTTCTTGCGTCACCAGGCGCATCTTCCATCAATGGTGCGGCCTTGCCCATCGATGGCGGCTGGACAGCAAGGTAAAATTGACTATTCTGGAAATCTCGATGAGAAAAACTGGTTTCATTTTAGCGGCTCTGTTGTGTGTAACTATGCCTGCGGCCATTGGCGCTCCTGCGGCACGCGATTGCGCAACCGCTTGCAAAAGCTGGCTCACCCGTGCCGATATCAGTCACTCACGGGTAGGGGTCGAAGTAATGGAATTGCCCTCAGGAAAGGTTGCCTTTGAGAGCAGTGGCAGCAAGAGATTCACGCCAGCATCCACCGCCAAAGTAATTACAACTTCGTGCATTTATGATTTACTCGGTGCCAATTATGTCTATCGCACCAGGCTCCTAAGCAATGGAGTGCTTGAAGGCGGCATACTCAAAGGAGATTTGATTTTAGAGACCAGTCAAGATCCAAGCCTCAAGCGCAACGACCTGGTCAAGCTCGTACGTGACGCCGGTGTAACTCAAGTAGACGGCAGAGTCTTTGTGGCTTGCCCGCCCGACGGTCACGACAATTATGCAGTCAGCTGGTTAGCTGAAGACTTTGGTCAAGACTGGATGCCGGTTTCATCCAATCTTGTGATCGACAGCAATATTGCGTATGTCAGTGGCATTCCCAAGCAATTCCGCGTTACTGATGTTAAATCGACCGGCCTCGCTGTTTTAGATACATTGATGCAATCAGGTATTGGCTCTGCCTGGCTTTCAGTTGATCCGACTACCAATATTGTCAATGTCAATCGCGGTATCGCCTATAGTAGCAACGGTAAAATTGACGCATCGATAAAACGTGATGGACCCTTTGTTGTCGCTAACCCTGACGTGTACAATACTGGCATTTTCCAATCTGTCTTAAATGATCAACACATCAATGCCGGATATCCTGTAGTAACAACGTTCGGCTCTTACAAAGAAGCGCGCACCGTTCTCTCAGAACATGTCTCTAAACCTCTCTCGCAAATTGTTCGACTCTGCTTGCATGAAAGCGACAATTTGTATGCTCAACAGTTGCTACGCACCATTGCCCTCGCCGGCGATACCAGAGTGCCGAAGACTAAATCCAAAAGAGTTGATGCCCGCACTCTAGAAGAGAAGGGTTTAAACCGCATTGGTGAATGGCTGTCAGGCCTCGGTGTGCCTGGAAGAGAAGTGGTGATGTTCGACGGGTGTGGGCTTTCACGCAAAGATTGTCTTACGCCCCATGCACTTAATCTGGTGCTGAAACATATGGCCGGCGAAGGAATTGATGGACCATATTTAGATCTTCTCAAAGCTAGCGGCGAGGGTGCCAGTTCTTTCCGCTTCAAAACTGGCGCCATGGATACAGTTCGCGCTATAAGCGGCATTCTAATAAACAATTACAATCAGAAAGAAGCAGTGACCATTATGATTAATGGCCATACACCGTCAGTGAAAGATCTGCGCATTGCTCTTTCAGACCTGATAGAACGATTGAAAAACTCAGCCATCAGTCGTGCTGATGCTACTCAGCCTGGTGGCGCAAAAACGCCTGCCGCAAATGCCGTAACGTCGGTACAGACTACTAAACGACTAACCCCAGCGAAACGCAGTAGCGTTCTCCGAAACAATCAAAGACGCCACTAATAACAGCTTGTCGCTATTAACGAAGGGCGTGATGACTTGTGGCAGTTAAATTAGCAGCTAAGATTGTGTGGGCTTCAGGCTGTTGCTGATCTTCGTATACGGCTTTAATGCGTTTTTTTAAAGCCAGAAGTGTGCGTGGCAACTCGTTTTTAACACCTTCTCTCACGGCCCATTGAGGCACGAAGAAACCAGGATCGATAAACATGCTGTAAGTCAATGCGGTTTTAGTGCCACCATCAGCGGGGCTCATGTCCCAATAACCACGAAAATCTTTTAGCGTGCCGCCAATGCGTTTAAATTCAATTCGTCCGCCCTTTTCTGTCTGTTCGTAGCGTGACTCAACGGTGTATGCCATCTGCGGCATAAAAGGGATGGGAGCAGTGTCAAGAGTCATCTTGAGCACCGAGAAATTAGCCTGGTCAGTGACAACTTCTACTCTCTTGACACGAGGGGCGATACGGCCGGCAAACTCAAAGGGGTTGACCATAATTGGCCAAACTTTGTCTGGAGACTGATCGATAATGATGCGACCAGTGACATATTTCTGTGCACCAATACCTTTCAAACCAACGACCACTTCGCCGCGGCCAAGTTTTTCTAAAGCAACTTTCTCTTCAAGAGCGGCTTTATCAGCAGTGGTGGCATTATCACCGGCATATGACGGCACCACTGGTGAAGTCACTGTAATTGTTAGAGCGATGAGCAAACTTGTGGCAGCAGTTTTGGCCACCTGGTGAAAACTAAAGGTCATTATTTCTCCAGAACACTAGCCTGCAGGCAACTTCAAAAGATCGTGCAGTAATTCAAAGTTATGCAGGATGACGACTTCTATAGTCGACTAAAAGATATAAGCCGTCAAGTGCACGACAGGCATTGCGTATATATCTTAGCAACCTCGCAAAGGTGCACCATGACAATCGTACCTAGTATCCGCCGGATATCAAGCGGTAGGGCGATCGATAAAGTTTTATCTGCGTGGTGAAAAAATATTCAGTTTCATATCAACCGTCGAGCTCATATCACCATATCTGGTGGCAATAACCGAACTAATATCGTTCTGTTATCACCGCCTTCTGGTTCAGACGTCGATAGATCGGTAAAAGTTTCCTAGAACATTGAATGTTCGCAAGTTTTGTTAAGAGAATTTGGCCTTGACTACCCCTGTCAGAGTATAATGGCTGCCACAACTGCTGCTGTCCGCTTCGCGACAGTAGCACTAGTAGTACTCAAGAGGATACGAGATGCCTACCTTCGATAAAGATCAGCAGCCACTTTTCGCCAGAGAAGGTCTATTCAGGCAAAAATTAAATCAGTTGCGCACTGGGGAAAGTCAAAATCCGCGCACTCCTCCAGCTGACGCATCATCGCGTTTTCGTGAACTAGAGCAAGGTAGCTACATTTCGAACGTTAAAGAGAGCTTGTCTAAAGCCGATCCAGACGAAAAAGATCGTGCAGCTCTGCTTGACGGACCAACTGAGCTGTACAACCGCTCGGCAATCACAACCATTATTCGCAATGAACTCAAGCGTTCAAAGCGCTATAAGCACAATTTGAGCCTGCTTGTGCTCAGCATTGACGACCTCGATACTGTCGGTCAGAAGCACGGAGCAGCTACTACAGACTCAATCGTTAAAGGTGTCGCCACCTTCTTAATGGGCATTATTCGCGACGTCGATATTCCTGCCCGTTATGACAAAAATACTTTCCTTGTACTTTGCCCAGACACTGAACCTAAGGGAGTTAGCATTTTAGCCGAGCGCATTCGCAGCAAAATTATGCTCACCAGAGTTTCAGATGTTGGCCAAAACTGGCATGTTACCGTTAGCCAGGGCATCGCCGGTTTTCCTGGCGCTGCCGTTAAGGGTGAAGAGCTTATTGAAAATGCTGTAATAGCGGCTAACACAGCCCTTAAAAACGGCGGAAATCAAACCGTTATCGCCGAGTAAAGTGTTCGCTCACCATTTGAAAGTATTGAGGACCTCATCGAGGTCCTCATTCTTTTTGCCGGCGAGGCGCAATTGCAATACAAAAGCGCACTGCTCATCATTGAGTCTTTTACTTTGAAAATAAAAATAGGTCTGCTTGGCGAATGCGGTAAAGGAATGCTCAAACTGCACTTTTGATTCTACTAAGTCATCAACTGATTTATCTCTAGTGACAGCTTCTTTTCTGCATTCGTTAAAGTCAGCCTTCGATAAGAGACCACAGACTGCTAAAAATTCGGCGAAAGAAATTACTCGAGCATTTTCATTTTTTTGTTGTTCCGCTTGTGACAGCGCTTTTGAAAGACTTACAGCCGAAGCTTTTACACTTGCCAAAACGTAAGTTGCATCTTGAGCCGCCACGGTGCCGGCGCTAATCATGTCGTGCAATGTTAATGCTTGATTGAGCTCTACGTCAGTCAAAAGTTGCATGCGCACGAGAATTCGGCCCAGGGGTACTTCCTCACTGATGCCTTTTTCGAGTGCTTTTAAGAGATCGGCTTGGGCTACCAGGCCTGATAGCAAAAGCAACTCACCCAACCGCATTGAGCTTGCCAGGCCAGCAGTCATGCTGGCTGCGATCAAAACACCTTTGTTGTTTGGCGAAATACAGTTGTCGGCTTTGGCTGCCATCACTGTTTGAACGGCTGTTACTGCTTGTTCTCTAGTCAGTTTGTGATCACGCAAAAGCGACTGCGAAATCAGTGCTATAAATGCTGTTTGCTCGCGCACAATGCCTCGTAGAGCAAGTATTCTAGCTAATTGTAGACCGGTAGTGTATGAAGCGGTTAGAGCTTGTTCGAGTGTAGTTTTATCGATTGCTCCAGCAGAAATTAGAATCTCACCGAGCTTATTGGCGTGGTCGAAAAACTCACTCTTAATTCCAAGCTTTGAAAGAGCCAAATTCAAATCAATACTTTCGCTAGCCACCAACCTTAAAGCAGCTACCGCATCTTCTTCACTAATTAAACGGTCGCGCACAAGTGATTGCAAACTCAGAGCCTGTTTGAATTTCTCCTCACTAAGAAAAGCCGAAGCGATTAGCACGCGACCAACTGGCACACCGGTTTTAAGCGCCACAGGCATGGCATCAGCGAGCTGCGGCAAACTTACCAATTCAGACTTAACTAAAAGGTCGCCCACTAAAATTTGAGAAGCTCTTTTTTGCATTCTCAAAGTCTACCGTACTGTTTTGATTTTGCTGTCTATGCGCCTTAGTTGAACTGCTATCTTTTCGGCCTCAGAAGTCCGCCCACACTGTGTCAGAAAGGCTTTATAGTGCAGGAGAAATTGGCAAAGTTTCGGATCATCTTCCTGATTTTTAGAGGCAATGGTGGCAATCGCGCGTTTGTAAAGTAGCTCGGCCTGGTTGCTATTGCCATGCCATTGATACAACCAGGCCAGGTCCGGCAGAAAAGCAGCGAACTTCTCTGAGTTTGCTCCGGCAAAACCCTCCTCATAGCGCATCGCCAACTCATAAAGTCTTTCCGACTCAAATTTGTGACCACTTTTATGTTCGAGCAAGGCCAGACCTGCCAGGCTGTTTACTAAACCGGGATCCGTATTGGTATTTTTTTCGGCTATTTTGACAGCTGCTTCAAATGCCACTTTGGCCTGGGTAAGGTCACCGCTCTCGAGCAATTGCCTGGCTTCGTGATCTTTTTTCCACCATTCTTGTGCAGTGCTAAAGGGCTCTGGTTCAGGTATTGCACCGAAAGTTGTATCCACAGCAAAAGCAGAAAGCACAAAAACAGAATTTGCTGTGAGCAAAATCAATAGCGCTCGGCAAAAGGTCTGCACGCTATTTTTCCTTTGTTTGCAGCTTGGCCAGCCTCTGTTCGAAAGGTATTGCATCAGTTGCACGACCACTCTCTTTAAGAGTATCAATTACATATTTGAGGATTATGGGAAAATTAGCGTGATTTTCGCCTTTATGACCTGGTGCAGTTTTAGATAGCTTTTCTTCCATGGCCGCAATGTGAGCGGCAGGATTTGCCAGAACTCGAGCCTTTAGATTCTCAGCTGGCAGGTCAGCACCAGATGTCGGAGGAATCGCAGCTGGAGTGGGCGGGGTTGGTTCGGCCGCACCGGCCTTGGTGCCACCAAGCGGTTTGAATTCATGCGCTGTTTTGAGATTATCTTGCAGTTTGACTAGAAGCAATTTGAGTTTATCGATTTTTTCGAGTAACTCGACATCTGTAGCGGTATTGGCGCTGTCTTCTAAATCTAAAAATGCCAGCACTGTGGCTTTGCCCACACTAACGCCAGCTTTATCGAGGGTCTGCATTTCAGCCAAAATAGCGGCTCTTTCTTCTCTTCGCAAACCTTCTTTTAATTCATAATTTTGCAAATCGAGTTTGCCGTCTGCTCCACTGCCCTTAATTACATTAACAGCCACTTCCTGCAATGAATTGTTCAGTGCTTCACCTACAGAGGCAATGGCGCCGCGGCTGAGAGTAATAACGCGATTGTCTTTACTGAGACTGGTATCGACAAATGTTACTTGCGCAGTTTTATATTCAACGGGAGCCGCTTCAAGAGCTTGATCCGCTAAGCGCATCGCTTCTAGTTTCAGTAAACGTTCGCTCAATGATGAATCAAGATTTGTGCTGATGAAAATTTGATTGTCGCGAAGCTGTGTATTTACTTTTTTCGGCCGCATATATTGGCCTTCGCTCAAATAGCTGGCAACACGCTTGGATGGATCGAGTATGGCAGCCTCTCTAATTTCAAGAGATTTTAAAAGTTCGTCTTTTGAAACAGTGCCGTTACCAAATGCTCTAACATCGCCGGCGGTGACGGCAACTTCTTTATATGTGCTGAGAGAGTTTGAATTGTAAAAGTACACAGTGACGCGGGAGACTTGCCCCGGAGCATAATCCATAAGCGTTTTTGCTATTAATACGGCCTCGATCTTACAATCGTTGGCATTGGCTTTGGGATTTTTAAAAGTAGCAATCTCAACTTCTTCAGGCCGTACTCGGGCATTAATGCGAATGTATGGTGCCAAAATCTTGGCCTTCTCTACCACTTCCACCGCTTCAGTGTCCGAAATGTAGGCAGCAACCGGCAACGCACAGGGCGCAAAGCAGGCTAAAGCAATAGCACAGAACTTAATGAAAGCGAGTGATGATAGGCATTTCGAGTTCTTTTTCAACCGCGGCGGCCCCTGGGTGAGTCACGAGCTAAATGAGCTACGTTTAATATTCTATGCTTTATGTGGATTTTTGCCAAGATTACAGAAAAGCGGGCCTTTTCAAGCCCGCCAATATACGTCTGATAATTAGAGTATTTGATTACTCAAGATTAAAACCAAGAGACCGACCAAGCTTGAACCAGAAAGTGTCTTTTATACGGTCAACTCGAGCCTGGGTCTTAAATAATAAGTCACGACTCTGTTCGTGAGTGAGCTGCTCGGCTTCAAGCACTTCTTGCAGCTCGGTCAACTGATTTTTTAACTCAGTGGCCATCAGCGCTTTGTTGAACAATTCGGGCATATATTTAAGCTGATCAGCATTGGCGGCAATCTGCAAATCAAGATTGCGAATATCATAATCTCGATCTCTCAACTTTTGACGCAACTGCGAAAGCTCACGTTGTTGAGCTTCGACCACTACCTGCAGTCTGCTGTCTACTTCTAATTCGTCTTCTTCAATTATGCTTTTTAAAATCGGATTAGCGGATGATGCCTTGAAAATATCACTGCTTTGACCGGGAGAAAAATCAAACAAGTCAAATCGCGGCATAGCTGCGTGCGCTTCTGGCACAGCAACTTCTACATCTTCTTTAAGTGGAAATTCAATCAAATTAGATGCGTGGTCAACGCCATCGATTTTTTCAATTTCATCGCCAAAAATTTTATTGAGCAGAAGCTCAAGATGCTGAACTTCCGTGTTCATTTTCAACGGCTCAACAAACACTTCTACTTCAGCTGATGTTGTGGAAAAACTTTGCATGATTTCCTCAAAAAGATCGGTGCGTGACAACTCCACAATGACTAGAGATATCAACGCATAAATGTTATCTCAGCAAAGCTAAATTGTACACAGTTAATCTTGCGAATTAACCCGCGCTGAATATATATACAGCTGCGCCACACTCACCATACATCCTCACCCTGAGCGGGTCTTAATGCATATAATCGGGCTTAGAATGGTTAATGTCGTTTCTATTTACCGCTTGGCAAGGGTGCCACTGAGGACGGTGACAGCACGCTTAGGTTGGAAATATTTATTCATGGCATTGTCGACTTTTTCTTTGGTCAGATCGATGTAGTGGCTAGAAATATTGTCTAACTCAGCTGTCCCCAGGCCTAAGAATTCAAACTCAGTCAACACTCGGGCAATACCAAGAGACGAGGATAGTCCGACTTTGAATGAGCCCAGCGCCCGACCGCTTTCTTTAGCCAGATCATCTTTGCTGATGCCCCGCTCTAGATAATCGCTTAATGTAGCGTCTACTAGTTGTAGTGCGCGAGCGACGTTGCGTGGATTTGCCGAAAGTGATACAGACCAGGGTGCGCCACCAAAAGCGGTGTCGGCAAAAGTAGAATAAATTCCGTAAGTCAAACCGGCCTTATCACGCACCACCTGACCAAGCCTGGAGGTGATGGTGTCCTGGCCAAGAGCAGCATTGGCGATACGAGCGGCATAAAAGTCACTGGCTGCTCTTTTGACTGTACATGGATGAGCCATGACAATATCGACACTGGCTTTCTCAGGCAGCTCAACTTCAACTCTGGTGGCACTGGCGGGCAGGGCGCACTCAGGCATAATGATGGCAGCTGGCTCTTCTCCCTGCCAATCACCAAACTGTTTTTCAATCAACTTCAGCGCCCGATCTACATCAATATCACCGACAAGCGTAATAATGGTTCCTTTAGGACTAAACAGCTTCTTGTGGGAAGAATGCAAAATCTTGCTTTGCACGCTATCCAGTTCTTTTAATTGCTCGTCAAAATCTTTGTCGTAAAACAAATGTTCTTTGGGGTAAAGCGACTGCCTGAGCTTGTTCCAGGCCATGGCTCGGGTGTTCATTTTTGACTCCACCACCCTTGCTTGCCACTCGATTTTAGTTTTATCGAGTTCGTCTTCGGCCAACAGCGGGTTGCGAATAACATCGCTGAGCAATTCCAGATAGTGGGGCAAATCTGCCACCACAAGATGAGTGCCTAGACCAACGCGATAATTGTCGACAAAGAATTCTAAACCACCCGGAATGCCCATTTCTTCGAGATTTTCGGCAATCTGTAATTTGTCGTACGATTGTGAACCGCGGGGCAATAAATCACCGATGATTTCTGAAATAGAACCGGGAATATGCTGGCTGAAATATCTACCGGCTTTAATATTGATTGCCAGACCAACTGATTCTGTGCCGGGATTGTTCATCAAAATAACAACCATGCCGTTGGGCATAACTACTCTTTTGACTTGCTTCTCATATGTGCTGGCAGTAGACGATTTAAACTCCACGGTCACCGGTGTGGTTTTAACATCGAGAAACTCTTTTACCTGCTCAGCGGTATAAAGATCAGTGGCTTTATCTGCCGGGCCGGCGCTAACCAGGCCTGCGCCATGGTCGTGGCCTTCGTGATTGTCGTCACCACAATCATCGCCATTCTCATCCGTTTCTTCTTGATCTTCACGCGGAATGAAATAGCCAATGGTGCGATTGCTTCTGACGAAATAAGTCTTAGCTACGCGCATAATGTCTTCTTTCGTGACCGCATCAAAGCGATCGTCATAGTCCATGAGCCAGTGCCAATCTGCCTTTGACTCTGCTTCGCCAAGCATGAATGCCAGGCTCGACGGATCGGCTTTAGCAAGTATGGTGCCTTTCAGATTAGAGCACTTGATTCGATTTAATTCTTCGTCACCAACAGCCTCACGAGCGAGCCGCTCAATTTCATCGAGTAATTCGATTTCTACCTTAATCGGGTCAACGCCAGGATTAACAGTGGCACCAATTATCATCAAACCAGGATCTTTTAAATCATCATGGCGAGCAAAAACTTCCGCTGCCATGGACGTGTCGATCAATCTTTTATAAAGTCTGGAACTGCGTTCAAACGAGCTGCCTAGCAAGTGCCGAATGGCTGCCAGTGGATAATTATCGTTATGAGTGGCTTCCGGTACGTGAAATCCGATCCATACTCGAGGCATGTCACCAGCCCTGGTGACTTCAAATCTGCGCTCGCCTTCTTGAGGTGGCTCAGTGGTATAGACTTCAGGAATATCATGAGGGGCTGTGGGAATGGTGCCGAAATGCTTGTTGATTAAACCTAATGCGTGATCGGTTGTGAAATCGCCAAGGGCAATGACAGTGGCATTATTGGGCCAGTAAAAAGTATTGTAGAAATCGCGCAGTCTCGCCATCGGCACGCCTTCTACGTCAGAGCGCCAGCCGATTGTGGGATGGTGATATGGGTGCTCACGAAAAGCGATGGCATAAAGTTCTTTTTCCAGCGCTTCTTCCGGATGATTTTCTCCACGCTCAAGTTCGTTGCGCACCACTGACATTTCACTATCATGATCTTCCTGTCTCAAACGCAAATTGCGCATGCGGTCAGCTTCAAGCTCGACACACATCTCAAGAAAATCGTTAGGCACCACTTCGTAATAACTGGTGCGGTCAAACCATGTGGTGGCATTCCAGTAAGCACCAATCTGCGTAAGCAGATCGTCAATGCCATTGCCGCCTTCAGCATTATGATTTTCGGTGCCCTTAAAAAGCATGTGTTCGAGAAAATGGGTGCTGCCAGTGTTGCCAACAGCTTCATTGCGCGAACCGACTCGATAAACAACCAGCAAAGTAGCCACCGGTGCGCTGTGATTTTCAGCAATCAGAACTCGCAGTCCGTTTTCCAGCCTGAACTCGCTCACTCCCTTGACTTCAGATACTTTCTGAGGTGAGACGGGCGAGCCCTCTACTTTCTCGACGGCGTTTACCATTGCTTTGCTAGTTCCTTAATATAGAGAAATTCTCAGGGTCTAAGATACCGCGAAGATGGCATCAAAGGCTCGTAACTAGATAAAATTGTAAGATAATAGATAGCTATGCTTACGCCAATAAACCGCTCAAAGAGCACAATATTTCCAGTCTGTGTCGTTTGGGCCATCACCCTGGTTTGTCCGGTTCATCCCGCCACTGCTCAAACTCAACCAGCCACTTCGCCTACAACGGCTATTACAGCTACCACCACCGAAGCGGTTGCCGCTGCTTTTGATGGAGCAAAATGGGCAAAGCTGACCAAAACCGGCTCCAATGCTTTCATTAACTCCGACTTTGCCGGCGCCGAGCGCAATTTTAAAGCTGCCCTTGAAGAAGTCAAGCTAGCGCCTGCCAATGATTTGCGCATTGCTGAAAGTTTCAACAATCTGGGTGTGCTCTATGTGGCCAGGGCCCAGCCGGCCAAGGCCGAGTCATATTTTGAAAAAGCGGCAAAAGTTAGAGAAGCGGCCCTTGGCAGCGGCGACAAAGACGTTATAGCCGGCCAGAGTAAACTGGCCCAGTTTTATTTGACCAATGGCAAGCGCGACAAAGCGATGTTATTGATCAGCAAAATAGCTGACTACGGTGACACAGAAACGCGGCATTTAAACGATGTGGCCGCGTCTTTCAAAAAATTAAGCACTTACTATCAAACTCATCGCAAACTAGAAGAATCGGAAATCGGTGTTAAACAAGCCGAAGAAAAAACACTGAGCGAAATGAAGGCTCAAGCGGTAGAAACTGCAGTGATGCTGGACGCCGTAGGCAATGCAGTGAAAGATATTGGCGGCGAAAAAACTGCCGCTCTGGCGGAGCGCCTATTCAAGTCGGCTCTGGCTTTGCGTCAAAAGACCTTATCGAGTGAGCACGCCGCTCTGGCGTCTTCACTAGAAAACCTGGGCAGACTTTATCTCAGCCAGGGTCGCACCGCTCAAGCCGAACCACTGCTCAAGCGCGCTTATGAAATTTCTTTAGCCACGCTTGGCGAAGGCCGCCGAGAAACTCAAATGCGGCTAGATTATTATGCCCAGGTTTGCCTGGCCATGAACCGCACTGGTGAAGCTGAAGCGCTATACCGAAAAGTATTAGACTCACAAGAAAAAGGGGCCAAGAAAAATTCGCCTGATTTGTTGGCCAATTTTGCCGCTCTTTTAGTCAAACAAGGTAAATGCGCTGAAGCAGTGCGATATTATGCCCGGGCACTCAAAATTCAAGAATCGTTAAACGGTCCACAGCATGCATCATTGGCTGCCTTGCTCGACAGCTATGCTTACGCTCTGAATAAATGTAATCGCGGCGCAGAAGCACAAAAATGTTTGGCAAGAGCAAAGTCAATTCGTGGCTAAATAAACTAAGAATCAGGCAATGGGGTAATTTGATGAAAACTTATGGTATTGCTTTTAAAATAGTTTGCTGCGCCTTCTGCCTGCAAATAGCGACGCAACTACCGGCAGTGGCGGCAGAGTCGAAAGAAGCAATTCTCACTCGAATTACCGGCCAATTAGAGAGCGAGTCGCGGCCCAATGACGCCGGTTTAAAAGTTCTCGAAGGCGAACTCGACAAAATTATTGCTGCGAACCCTAGTGCTGCGGCCTATCATCTACGGGCCATGATCAAATTTTACTTGAACGACTATGGTGCATCACTTAACGATTGCAATGCCGCCGTAAAACTCGACAGCAAATACAGCAAGGCATACATGCAGCGCGGCGTTGATTATTGCTTAAACGGCAAACCAGAGCTAGGTGTTGCAGATTTTACCAAAGCCATCGAGTGTGGTGACAAAAGGCTTAGTACATATTTGAACCGCGGTTCGGCAGAACAGCAGATTAACAAACACACCGAGGCCATCGCTGATTTTACTAAGGTAATAGCTAGCGATAAAAATTCAGAAACCGTGTTATTGGCAAGAATGTTGCGCTCACGATCATATTTGGCAATGAAACAATATGAGCTGGCAGCCAAAGATGCCGATCTGGTCATTGAAGGTAAAACCAGCGGTTTGCCTGCGGAGGCAAAAGCAGAAGTATATAAAACCAAAGGCAGCGCCATGTTTTTCCTCGAAAAATATCAAGAAGCTATAGACGCTCTTAAACTTTCTGCTGCACTATCAACTGGTGATGCGAAAGGCAGCACCACGTTCATTTTAGCCGCCAGTTATGCCAAGCTTGGCGATAAAGAAAAAGCTATGGAATCACTAAAACTTTCGAAGAAGCTGGGTTACACTCCTGCTGACCCACCACCAGATCGTCCTGTGCATTTAACTTCAAGTAAAGCCGACGAGATGCTTAAACCGTTAATTGAAAAGGCCAGAGAAACACTGCCAGATGCTAAAAAAA
>CASBPX010000127.1 GCA_949127735.1 Candidatus Obscuribacterales bacterium
CTAAGTAAGACCCTAAATTAATTGAAGCAACTGAATCTGGTTTAACCCGGTTCAGTTGTTTCATTTTTTACGCCTGGTAAAGAGGGTGTCGACGCCCTCCCCGGGCTTGATTTGCATCAAGGCTATCAGTACATAAATTGCCATGGCGATATTGCCGAGAGTAGAGATGGCAATAAACCAAATAACTTTTGCTGCTGTCGACTTTTCGCGATAACAAACCCAGATGAAAAAAGATAGAAAAGCGAAGTAGCAATCAACGAGCGTGGCTTGGAACCAGGGATCGAGGGTCACTGCTGGTGGTATCGTCAGAATACTCTCTTGCATTGACGCTGATATCAATAGTGCGATCATAATAATAAGGATTGCACCATAAAGCAGCTTCAAAAAGTTGGTCATGCGCTCTTCCACCTCTGGCATGGTTATGCCCCCACTATAGGGCAAGAGCAAGCGTTTATAACCCAAATCATAGCGCCCGTATAGACTTTCGAGCCAAGCTCAACTGTTCAGCCAAGAGTTAATAAAACTTTTTGCCATTTGATTGAACTTTTTGCCACCCAATTACGTTAACAGTAATGTACCTCGCAATTGAAGATTGAAAAAACAATCGAAAAGCAAAAGTGAGGGTGACAATCAAAGTCGATGTAAAAGAGAATAAGGAATTTAAGCAATGAAAAAATCAATTGCCTTTAGCACACTGTGCCTATCGTTAGCTACAGCCTTTTTGCCAGCACTTGCTCAGGCCAGCGATACTACAATTGCTGAAACCAAAGTGCAAACAGAGACTAAAGAATGTAAGGGTAGTGGTGGACGAGGCCACGGCTGGAAAGGCGGACATGGTCACAAAGGCGGCGGTAGCGGGAAAGGTAGTCGCTTGCAAGCCCTGAATTTGACTGAAGAGCAAAAGACTGCGATGGATACTTTGAAAACGAAATTCAAAGCAACAGTCAGCCCGAAAAAAGAAGAGCTAATGTCTCATCGTAAGGCTCTCAGAGAAATGCTCAGCAGCGACAAAATCGATCGCAGTGCAGTGCAGCAAGAGCAAGACAAAATCAATGCTTTGTCTGCTGATATGGCCAATTCAATGCTGGCATTCCGCATTGATATGAGTGAAAACCTCACACCAGAGCAACGTAAACAGATGCGCGATCTGCACGCTAACTGGGGCAAAAAGCATGGCGGCGAAAAACGCATCCAAAAATCGTAGTGAAGTGAAGTGTGGTGTAATGCAGATGCAATGGTCTGACTGACTCGATACTCGACAGAGCGCCAATCAATTGATTTGGCGCTCTGATTTTGTAAGACAAAAAAACAATAAAAGCTCCGCTGGCGAGGCGGAACTTTTACTGGGAGTTTCTCTACAGGCTTGATTATCAAGGTTGCCAAGATTAAATAACATAGGGGAAAGGATAGGCTGGTGAGCGGCTTTTTCCCGAGTATAATTTTGCCACTATGACAAAGTCAAAGTTGAACATTCGCCGGCCCTACCAATTTCATCTATTCAAGCTGGCAATATTTTTGTTCAGTTCCAGTTGTGTTCTAAATTCTCTACAGGCTGCGTCAGCGCAGATATTGCAGGCCGGTATCGAAGAGCGAGTAGCACCGCTGCAAGAACGTTTTCGCATCGGCTCAACCTTTTCTGAAGACCTTTTGCCTGGTAATCATAAAATCAAATCGTGGTACAAGCTGCCTGATTGGCTCACCGGCAGCTTTGAAGCAAAGACACTGAAGCAGACGATCATGCTCAGATCTGTAGAAAGCAAAAACGAGACAAAATCGACTCGTGGATTGCAAGCTGACAAAACCGGCGCAGTTTGGGACGCTGTGATTATTCCTAATTATGCTCGAGTAAAAACCCAAGGAGCTACCGACTTCGATATTTTTGAAGACTATCAGGTGCTAGATTCGCAAGCAGATAGTTTCCGCTGTCTGATTCGATATACAGCGATTACCGTTGATGACCAAACTCATAAAATTCTTCGCGCTGAAAAACGTACCGAAGAACAAGTACTCAAGCCGGCGGCAAGCGGGAAAGTAATTGAGCATAGCCTGCAAATGCGCTACGACCAGGACGGTAAAGCGATAACACGCAAACCGAAAAAGCTTGAGGTCACCCTATCGCACACAAGCCCATTCGTTGCACAAGATCAGTCGCCAGGCGGCACTTTTAACTACAAAGAAGAGTTTCGTGCTTACCTAACAGAATCGGGACAGTCGAGCTTAATACCCGATTAGCGAGCGCCTCTTCGCTTGATTAGCGAGGCCCGCAATAATGTGGCAAAATATTCATAAGCCCTGTTGCACTATTAGTGATAACTAACAGCTGGCCTAAACAGTCAAGACTGTGACCAGTTGACCATCTGTTTGCCATTTCAACGGAGCGAACCAAACTTCATCTGACCTTTCGGTGAAGGAATTGACCTTGAAAGACGACAATAGAATGGAATAATTGAATTATCTAAGCCAATCGGGCGGCTTGCTACGGGCGTACGCAATTGTTAAACAAGCTCTCTAAATCGAATAATTTCACGGCCATTCTCTTGATTGGCCTCACCTGTTGCTGCATGTACCTCTCTGGATGTCAGTCAAACGGCGCCAGCAATGACTCATCGGCCATCGCCGCTAAACCAGAAAAAAATATTACCCCGCCTATTGAATGCATCAAGGCTGAGCCGCGCAAACTATCTCCAGTGGTGCATTGTACCGGTCAGATCAAACCAGTATTCGGCAAAGAGTATGAGGTCGGCGTCAGATTATCTGGCCGCGTTTTGAAAATGAATGTGGCACCGGGTGAGCAGGTGAAGGCCGGTCAAGTACTCGGTTATGTCGACAGCCAGCAAGTTAGCGAAATTCAAGCAGAAGCAAGCAAGGCCGCTTCACGCCTGGCAATTGCCAGAGCCCATGAAGAGAGAGAATTTCGCGTTTACCAAGAAGAGCTGTTGCGCCCCAAGGCATTAATCAGGGCGAAAACCGCATTACAGCTTGCTGTAATTAATGAACAATCTGCCAGGCGAAATTTCCATCGCATGGAAACGCTTAAAAAAGAAGGCATTGCCGCTGAAAAAGATTTTCTGCAAGCTAAAAGTGGACTTGAACGTGCGCGCTTAGACCTGGAGCAAAGTCAGCTGGAAGAAAAGCGTGAGAGCCAGCTGTTTGCTAATAAAGGCCTGATTAAAAAAGACTGGCAGCTGGCGCAAACAGAAACGCAAGAAACTCTCAATGAGCTGCAAACGATCAATGAAAAACTAGGATTTTTAGGTGCCGAATCGAGACCGATTAAACCTTCTCAAGCCGGTTCCGGTTCTAGTGCTGCAAAACACCTGCGTCCACTGGTGCCAATTATTGCGCCTGCGCGCGGCATTATTGTGCAACAATTCGTCTCGCCTGGAGAAATTGTGGGGCCCGATTCACCAATATTCACCATTTGCGACATGAGACAGGTGGCGATCAGTTGTGAGATTCCTGAGTCAGATTTATCGCTTGTGGCAAAAGGTCTGCCGGTGGCAGCGGCTGTTACTGCGTACGGACCCCGCACATTCGCCGGCAAAGTAGATTATGTGGGCGAAAGACTTGACCCTAAAACGCGCACAGTTTCAGTCAGAGCAGTAATTGATAATACAAGCGGCCTGCTAAAACTAAATATGTTTGCCACAATTGACATTCAGGGCCAACCTCGCGATGTAATCGCTTGCCCTAGAGAAGCTATTCATGAAACCGGCGGCACCACCGTAGTTTATCTTCGCACATCGCCAGACCAGTACGCCAAAAGAGTGGTTCAAACAGGCATCACTAATGGTGACCTGGTGGAAATCAGCAGTGGACTGCAAGGTGGAGAAGATGTGGTCACTACTGGCGGCGTGCTGGTGAAAACGAAACTTTCTATGGAGCAGCGTGGTGACGGATAAACTAATTAGCTTCGCTTTAAACCAGCGTTTAGCGATTATGGCCCTCACTGTTCTTCTAATAATTGCCGGTTTGTTCTCCTTGTCCACTTTGCCCATGGATTCATTTCCTGACGTCAGTAATGTACAGGTGCAAATAATCTGCGAGCCGGAGAGCATGGCCACTGAAGAAGTGGAATCGATGATCACCATTCCTATTGAAAATGCCATGGCCGGGCTGCCCGGCAAATCTACCATTCGTAGCAATTCCAGCTTTGGTCTTTCTGTGGTAACAGTTATTTTTCAAGACAGCGTCGATGTTTATTTTGCCAGGCAGCTGGTGCGCGAAAAGCTCAACACCATTCAGTTTCCCAGTCAGGTGCCACAGCCTCAGATGGGACCTGTGGTATCAACTTTCAGTAATGTCTTTATGTACTATGTGGAAGGCCCACAAGATGAAATCGGCTTACGGACCATTCAAGACTGGGTGATCGCCAGAAAATTACGAAGCGTTCCTGGTGTAGGAAACGTAGTCTCCTACGGCGGTTTCGTCAAGGAATACCAGGTACTGCTCAAGCCTGACCAAATGAAGTCGTACGACGTCAGCCTGAAAGAAGTGGTAGATGCGCTCAATTCGAATAACACCAATGCTGGTGGCAATTTTATTGAGCAAGGTGGCGAAGAAATTATCATACGCAGTATCGGCCGCATTAAAACAGCAGCTGACATTGAGAATACGGTACTGCGCGAATACGAAGGCACGTCGGTAAAGCTCGGCCAGGTCGCAAGCATCACTATTAACGGAGCCTTCAGGCGGGGCTCAGCTTCTAAAGACGGCAAAGGTGAAGCTGTCACAGGCATCGTTCTCACTCGCAAAGGGGTAAACACTAAAGAAGTGGTGCTCAATGTGGAGAAGTGCCTGAAAGACCTGCATTCACAATTGCCCAAGGGCGTTCACATTGTGCCGTACTACAACCAAATGGAATTAGTCGACAAAACTATGGACACGGTTAAGGAGATTCTTCTCTTTAGCGGTGCGCTGGTAATTATTATTCTGGCGAGCATTCTTCTCAATATTCGAGCGGCTGTGATTGCCGCTGTGATTATTCCGCTGTCATTGCTTTTCAGTTTCATTATGATGAGGCTAACTGGTCTTTCTTCCAATCTCATGACTCTTGGCGCCATGGAGTTCGGCGTCATTGTAGACGCCGGCGTAGTGATGGTAGAAAACGTTTTTCGCCATTTGGCCGAAAAGCAAGTTGATGGAAAGAAATTGTCACCAGCAGAAATTTTAGAGACCACCGCTCACGCTGCACGTGAAGTTGGCAAGCCAATTCTGTTTTCCATTTTAATTATTATCGCGGTCTATATACCGCTCTTTACCCTGGAAGGGGTGGAGGGGAAAATGTTCCAGCCTCTGGCTCTGACATTCATTTATTCAATTACTGGTGCGCTGATTTGTTCGATGACGATTATTCCGCTGCTCTGCTACTTGTTTCTGCGCGGCAACATTGTTGATAGAGAAAGCCCTGTTCTCGCCATACCCCGGCGCAAATATATGGATGCCCTGGCAGCGGCGCTGAAGCGTCCTGGCCTGGTCATTACCATTGCCGTAGGTGCGCTGGTGGCATCTTTAGCCTTAGTACCTTTTTTAGGGTCAGAATTCATTCCTACTCTTGATGAAGGCTCAATTTTATTGCGCACAAAACTTGCTCCAAGCGTCGCGCATACCGAATCAAGTAAGATTGCCAAAATTATCGAGACTATTTTGATAGATTTTCCTGAAGTTGAAGTTGTCGTTTCGCGCATTGGCCGCTCGGGCATGGGCTCTGATCTTGAAGGAGTTGACAATGCTGACACCTATGTCGGTCTTAAGCCTAAAAGTAAATGGACAGTTCGCACCAAAGATGAATTGGTCGAGAAAATGGCCAAGAAATTAGATAACATCACAGGCCTGAAATATAGTTTTTCGCAACCCATTGCCGACATGGTGGACGACCTGGTATCAGGAGTAAAAGCCGACCTCGCCATCAAAGTTTTCGGTGATGACTTGCGCGAAATAGATGGCATTAGCTCAGACATTACTCATGCGATTTCTAGCGTGCCAGGGGTGGCTGATTTACAGCGCGAGCGGATGCTGGGTGCACCGCAGTTGAAAATACGACTAGATAGGGCGCGAATGGCACGTTATGGCCTCAACGTCCAAGCCCTGCAGCAATATATTAATACTGCCATTGCCGGTAGTGTCATTACCGAAGTTTTCGAAGACAACAAACGCTTTGGTGTTTTGGTGCGTTTGCCACGCAAAGATCGCGATTCGGTAGACGACATCTCGAACATGCCTGTGACAACGCCGTCTGGAGCCACTGTGCCGCTGAAAATGCTGGCCGATATCACTCTTGAAGAAGGCACGGTGATGGTAAACCGCGAAGAAGCACAAAGACGCACAGCAGTGCTCTCCAACATTCGAGGGCGCGACCTTGGTAGTTTTGTCCAAGAGGCTCAAGCCAAAGTGGCTAAAACAGTCAAAATTCCAGACTCTTGCAAACTTGTATGGGGCGGCCAATTCGAAAACCAACAAAGAGCAATGGCGAGGTTGGCTGTAGTAGTACCGATAGTATTGCTGCTCATATTTATTTTGCTGTTCGCTGCATTCGGTTCTTTCAAAAATGCCTGTCTGGTAATGGCCAATGTTCCCTTCGCTATCATTGGCGGAATTCTGGCATTATTCATTACTCACCAGCCAATATCAGTTCCAGCCATTATCGGCTTTATCGCGCTCTTTGGTGTGGCTGTGCAGAACGGTGTCATCCTCGTGTCTTACATCAGTCACCTGCGCGCTACCCGGCCGGCGGAAGCAGCCATTATGGAAGGCGCCATAACCCGTTTCAGGCCGGTGATGATGACAGCACTGGTGGCAATTATGGGACTTTTGCCTAAAATATTTTCCAGTGGCACCGGCTCAGAGGTCCAAAGACCTATGGCTACAGTAGTGCTTGGCGGCCTGGTTTCAGCCACTTTCTTAACTTTGATGGTACTGCCAGTGATGTACAAAATTACCGACAGAAAAAAGAAAGCACCGGTGGCGGAGCCTGTACCAGAAGAGTCGCTACCTGGGTAATAAATCGCCCTGCTCAGTGGCTTCGAGATACTGGCAAAAATCGGTGCGATAGTCTCGACCAAGTTCATTGTTGATTGGCTTGAATGGTGCCTTTAAATATTCGGTATAAAATTTCTGGAATGGCTTGGCCAAAAGTGGCTTGCCGTGCTGATCGTAGCCCATACCAGTCGACTCAGCCTCAATAGTGCGATTGCGCCCGGGCTTAAAAGTATGAATTTCTCTTTTCTGAGTAGTTGAAACAATTAAGCCAGTGGCTTTATCAACTCGAATGCCCATGGCGCTAATTTCCACGACTACTGCTCCTGGGCTGACCATAAGTGGTTTCATCTGAGATGTATCATTTAAATCATAAGTATCTTTGTGGTCAACTCTTACAACAAAGGGCTCATTGCGCGGGTGCCAGATGTCACCACGGCTATCTATTTGATATCCGCGTCTCATATCGCGCAATGAAATTTGCCTGCGGTCAGGAAAACCAAAATTCTTTTCTACCATTTCACGGCGATGCCAGTAGCCGGCAAACCATGATGGAATTCGATACCACCCTTTTCCAGTATTTTGCGGAGGCAGGCTTGATTCCTGAAAAGTAGCGCCCGCCTGCAAAGTCAGTGGCACAGGGGCAACGGTTGCCTGGAAAGTCTGAGATTGTGACTGAGTTTCGGGATTTTGCGCACCAGCGCATGGGGCGGTTAAAAAAGCACAAGTCAAAAACGCAGAGAAAAATGCAAAAATTTCTCTGCGTTTTTGATACGGCCGTTGCCAGTGCCAGTCCCTACCAAGCGGCCACCGTGCCCAAAACTCGTGCAAATTCTTCACTTTCTTTTGCGGTTCACCGGCACCAGCGACTTAAACATAACTTGCGAAGGAGGCTCATAGCGAAAAATCGAATAGCCTTCAAAATCAGGCAATCGTTCCACATGACCATTGAGAACAATTTGGTATCCGGCACGCTCATAGATTTTGCGCGCACGGTGATTGGTCGCCTTGACTCCAATTTCAGCAGCTTCGAGGCCAGCTCTGACAATCAATGCTTCGCAGTTGGTCAGCAGCGCGCGACCAACTCCTTGCCCCTCTATTACTGAACGCACCCTTTCAATGATGCCAGTGGGGCGATCGCAGCGAATACGCGTCTTTTCTTTCTGGCGCTCGAGCAAATCCACAAATGACATGCCGACAATCTCAGAACTCTCAAGCTCAGAACTCTTAAGCTCAGAATCTTTCTCACCAATAATAGCCACTGCCCCATCCTTGATTAAATGCTTGAAGAATCTTCGCGTCAAGGCCAAAAATTCTTCAGTGGCTGGCTCGGCGTCGGCCGGCTCATTGTCGGACCCCAAAAAAGTTTCGCCCAGGCGATCAATGTCACTCAAGGTGGCAATTCTAAATCTGACCACGCCCTGGGTAGTTGTGTGCTCAGCTAAAGGCAATGGAGTTTCAAGAAAATTCACGGCGTCCCTAAATCTGTCACGATCATAATGATACAACCAGGCTCGAGAATATCGGCAGGCTTGGCCAAGCTAAAATTACTTACACGCCCCCGCACAGCCGTACTTCTTATCTAGCACTACCGCAGTTGAGTCGAGCACACAGGCGTCGGCATAATTGCCACAGGTACTCATACACGTGACCATCGGACAGAACACAGGCTGTACATATCGAAGCTGCCAGTGGTGGTGAAAATCGACAATTGACCCCGGCCAGCGAATGGCACTGCTGTTTGAATTAAGCTCATTATTCTCAGTAGAGCCGCAACAATTATGCTCTGGAGCTTCAGGGCGGGCTATGCGAATTTCCTCTGCCTGACAAAACTGAATTTGACCGGCAAAGACAATCAAACCAGCCAGCGTTGCACCAGCAATATATTTCAATCTGCCAGGCCGGGAAAAAGTGCACAAATTAAAAAAAACCACCTAAAAATTGAATCGCAAAAAATGACAGACGGGGCAATGGAGGCCCACAGCTCGCAATCCCATGGATGCACCGGTATTAAGAGCACCATTAAGGGCGGCTCTAGCAATGGGGTGACTTCTCGGCTTAACCCCCAGTACCGGTGGCGACGGCAAAGCCGCACCAGATGACGGCACTACTCCAAGAGTAGGGGCCAGAGCAGCGTTTTTCGAAGAGCTTAACTGGAAAGTTCCAGGACTGTCTGGCGAACCAGTGACTGACGGCACCGGGTCGGGCGCACTGAGTGCGCTCAATACCGGATACTGATCGCTGCCTGCAGGGGGGTCGGGAAATTGATTGGCTTGCGCCAGTGGCTCCACCAGTAACGAAGCTGAGGCCACAGGGGCGCTAGAAGCAGTGTATGAAGGACGTGACGGATTTAAAATATGAGAAGTATGAGATGGATGAAGATAGTTATTAGAAAATGGTGCGCTGCGCAGAGTTTTTTCAACTGAATGTACAGCGTCACCAATTTGATGATCATTTGGTTTTAGAGCCTGAGCCGCTCGATAGTGGCTCAGGGCAGCAATTAAATCACCGCGACGTTCAGCCAGTGAACCGAGATTATAGAAAGCATCTACATTGTTTGAATCTCTGGCGAGCACTTGCCTGAAAGCGGTTTCAGCCTCATCAAATTGGCCCTGAGCATGCCTGAGCGCACCAAAGCGAAGCATATCTAGAGTTGCTTTATCACTAAGTTTGACAGCAGTAGTAAGCGAATCTACACGCGGAGAAAGGGGAATCAATTTAGTGGACGCAATGCCTGAAGTAGCAGCACGCCTTACTTTTCGAGCACGGCGTTTGCCGCGAGCAGCGCCAGACTTTCTGACTGCGGCACCCACTTGAGCAGAGTGCGCTTTGATCTGACTGTCATTACTTAAAGCAGCATTACTCGAAGCTGCTTCAGCAGCTAAAGCCAGCTCAGCATCTAAAAGCCCGCCTTGCAAAGAAAAAGCAGCCAGCAAACTGACTAACTGAAAAACAAACTTGCTTGAATTTTTCACAATAGCAGCCACACTCTCGAACGATTGCTTTCAGAATCTGAATTATAGGCTTTACTGACTAGTTTTAAAAATTAGCCGGTGGCCATGGCTTTAATTAGAGCATTACTTCCACTTTACCAGGATCCGCCCCCGCCGCCACCAAAACCACCACCTGAACCGCCGCCATCACCAAAGCCGCTTAATCCACCACCAGCTCCGCCACCAAAGCCTGAAGAAGTGCCCGAGCTACTCATATTGAAGGTCGGCAAGGGCTTGCTGTCAAATGACGAGTCAATTGTATAAAGGCTGCGGCAAAGATCGTAAGTGAAGTTTTGCGAGTTCCAGACCAGATTTGGATCACGGTCGGAAACCCTGTAAAAATCTGGTGGTTCGTCAAGTAAGTCTTTGAAAGCAAATGCCCACTTTTCGGCGCAACCAAGTACAGAAGCGTAGGGCAAGAGTCGGCCGAATATTGTAGGATCTTCTCTGGCCAAAATTTCCAGGCGCGACTTTTCTGCCAGGTTAACGAAACGTTTAAAGGCCAGACATTGACGCAAAGCCTTAACACCTTTTGCGGTGCGCTTCGGCATATAGTTGCCGGCGATCATAATCAGCAAACCAGAAAGTCCAATGCCAAAACCATAATTTTTATAGATATCACCTGCCATAAATCCAGCTGCGGCAAGCATTCCACCTGTGCCTAGAATCATGGCACCAACAATCAAATAATAATCCCGATCGTCTTTCGGCATTCGAGCAAAATATTTTTCTTTCACCAGTGATTGATAAATCATGGTGCGCATAGTCTCGATATAATCTCGATAATGACCGCGTAACGCTGATAAATAAGTGACGTCATTGCTGACAAACAAACTCGAAAGTACCATTAATTCATGTGGCTTGAGGCGTTCAGGATCAGGGCTGGCAGCCTTTTTAAACTTATAGTCTTTATTATCCACTCCGATTAAACCATTGAACGGCACTTGAGTGATAATCAAATAACCGCGGGCAGCTAGATCCAGCAATGTTGCCGTAACATCAGAGTTGTCGCAATGTTCGTCGACCAATGTGCCCACTTCAGCAGGAGTGAGCTCCGCAGGCGGTTTCCACTCTACACCGACGCCCTGCAAATTAAGGCTGTCGCGACCGTAAATAAACCAGAGTAGAGATAAAACCGCAAGTGTGGCCGCTGGTATCAAAAATCCCACACGCCAGAATAAAAGCGACTGTACAAAAGATTGGAATAAAGTAGGTAGCACCACGCTGCCCTTCGGCATGCCGACGACAATGGTGAAGTCTTGCCCGGGCCCAAGCTGGCTGGCATTATAAACAAGAGCATTGCCCACAACGGCCTGTTGACCGTGAGTTTTAGCACCGAAATATCCCAGATAATTTGTGCTGCGTTCTTTACTGAGTTTGGTGCCCGCGGGCGGGTGAAAAACAATCCTGACATGATCAATCGGACATGGCCACTCACTACCGACGCAATTCCAATAAAGCTCAGGCCCGTTGCTAAAAATGTTAACCACCCGGCGCACATCATATTTAATGCGATAAGTATGTAGGCCGCTGAGCAGCACCCCGGGATCACCAATTTGAATATTGGTTACGCCTTCCATTCGTTTGCTGGTGTAAAAAAGTTTGTGACCCTGCAGATCAGTCACAGATTGGGTATTCAAACTCAAATCATAAATAGCACCCTGTCGGCGATACTGCATCGGAATGCGCCTGTATATCCCATGCCGGTGGGCCTTTTCAAAATCGTATTTAATTGTTTCAGTGACGGTGAGCAGACCGTCTCTAGCCAGAGCGAGATCGACTTGAAAATCTTTAATTCGCTCTGCCTGAGCGCACTGCCACGGACAAAGAGTCAGCAGAAAAAGCAAAATCAGGAGCATTTGGGGCGCCCGGGGCCTAAACATCGCATAAACCGCAGATCTTCGCAGCACTACACACCCATCACTCAGCTAAACTCGGGTAAACTCAGATAGAGATATGGCTATTATAGACGGGGTCAGGTCCATAAATTCCAAGAGGCTGCCGGGCTTTATCAAGAGGACATTTTATGACAACGTGGATTGTGCTTGGCGTGGTGGCATTGTTGCTCGTCTATGCCGTTGGTTTGTACAACGGCCTGGTGAAGCTCAGACAAAATGTGCGCGAGAGTTGGTCGGCCATCGAAACTGAGTTGAGACGGCGCTTTGATTTGATTCCCAATCTGGTTGAAACTGTTCAAGGTTATGCAACACATGAGAGCAGTACGCTTGAAGCGGTGATTGCCGCTCGCAATCAAGGCATGAGTGGCGGCAGCCCCGAGTCGCTGGCGCAGGCATCTACGCAATTAAGTGGGGCGCTGGGCAAATTGATGGCACTTTCAGAAGCTTATCCAGATTTGAAAGCAAATCAAAATTTCAATCAATTGCAAACTGAGTTAGGCGAAACTGAAACTCGAATTTCACAAGCTCGTCGTTTTTACAACGCCAATGTGCGCGAAATGAACACTGCCATCGAGTCATTCCCATCATGCCTCTTGGCTCCAGCAATGGGTTTTAGAGGCGAAACTTATTTTGGCATCGACAATGCCGACGCTTTTGAACCAGTGAAAGTATCCTTCAATAAAGACAGTGGTGGCACCATTGATTTGAAGAGCATGGAAAAAATTAAAGAACGTGAATAAGCTTTCGCAACTTTCTTTGCTTGTTTTCGGAGCTGCTTCGTTATGTTGCTCTATTTCTTTGACACCTCCAGCTGAGGCGCAAAGTCATCGCAACGATCATTATTTGCGCTGTCACAAAGAAGTAATGAAAGCTGTAGAAATGCGCCGCTGGCAGACCGCATTCGAATTTAACACAGTGGCATTGCATGAAGCCAATCAAGCCACTTCAGAGCGCATTCGCTATTTGCAATCGCGTTATTTGCAAGGCTTTCTTTTCAATCGCATGAGTAAACCGCAAAAAGCTTTTGAAACTCTCAACAATCTAATCAAATCATTGAGCGCTGAATACGGCAAGAGCAGTGCGGAAGTGGCCAATGCATATTCTGAATTGGCCGAAGCGGAGCTAGCTTTAAATAAAGACAAATTGGCAGAGCAGCACGCAAGAGACGCAGCAGAAATTTTGGAGAAAATAAGCAAGGTCAAAGCCGCAAGTGCCTACGAAAGTTCCTACGAAAGCGCGCTTGGTTTAACCCTCTCAAGATTAGCCCGAACTCTGGCGGCTCAAGGATTTAACGAAGATGCCAAAGAATATTTCTTAAAGGCGCGTACTCTCCTGACAGAAGAACCCGGCTACAAAGACCAAGATCTCGCAGAAGAACTGCGACTGGAAGCATTATTTTTCGGCAAAATCGGCAGCACCAAAACCGCCCAGAAATTGTTTGAGAAAAGCTGCCAGTTAAAAGAAGCACTATCGAGCGCCGATCAGCCTTCTGCTTTGTCAGGCGAAGTAAAATTTAGCTGGGAGCCTGGATCTCCGCGCTCTCACGAAATTATCGATAATGAATTTCCTTTGCGTTATATCACCGCCAATAATGTACGAGTAGCGGTAACGGTTATTGACTTGTGGGAACTGGCCGGAGTGCTGGTTTGCGTAACCAACTTGGACGATCATCGCAGATCGGTGGGTCTTGGTGGCATTCAAACATTTCACAGCACTAATGACGTAACTTCCGGTCGTATCAGACTGAACGCGCCGCTGACATATGTAGATCACAAAATTATCGACCGCATTCGCCGCGAACGTAATATGTGGGATCTAACACAGGACCGACCATGGCTGGCCAATATTCAAAAGACACGCAATTTCAGGGGTCTGGTGCCTGCAGAGGGCCATGACCTTTTTCGTGGACCCAATGTTTTTGGCGTCTGGGGCGAATGGGCCGGGGTATCGCATTCGGTGCCAACTAGAGTTTCGGTATATCCATCAAGGGAAAATATTTTCAATCGCAATGAAGACGATGATACCGCTACCGATACCGGCCTGGTACGCGATGAACAAGCGCGCCACGCTGGTTTGACTACAATATCGCTAGAGCCGTTAGAGTCGCGCACCGGTGAAATATTCTATATTTATCCTCGGGACGAAGATGTTTGCGTGCAGGTGGTAGTGGGCAACACCACTTTTGAATTTCCATTTCACTGCCGCAAGCGCCGCATCGGCTAGCGACTTCGAGGCTAAATAGATGAGCGTTAAGAATCAGCAGCAGCCAGACACTGACTAAATCCTTCGACATAAGTAGGATAAGCGAGTTTGATGCCAAAATCGCTTAGCACCCGTGTGGAATTGATGCGGCGATTGCCCGATAAGCTGGCATTGACTTCTGTAAGCGAGGCAGATGGCGGAAGGGGCAAATTTAGTTTTTCGCAGAGCCAGGTTACGACTTCAATGTGAGTGGCCGGCTTGAGGTCGCCGACAACGTATATACCTCCACCCTGCCCCTGCTCAGAATTGCTGGCAAAAATCGCCAGAATGATTGCAGCCAGATCGTCTAAATGGATGCGTGAGACAAAATTGCTGCCGTCGCCAGGCAGTCGATATGTGCCTGACTGAAGTCTTTTATGCAAACCTGCCTGTGGGCCATACAGAGCCGCAGCCCTTAAAATTGTAGCGCCGGCACTGCGCCACAGAGCCTCAGCTTTCAATCTGTCTTGCACTCGCGGTTGGCCATGATCAACAGGACTATCTTCGTCAATTACACCACTGAGCGAGCCATAAACTCCAGTTGAAGAAATATAGATGATTTTACGGGCACCACTTATAGTATCAAAGAAAAAATGTTCAGACTGCTCGTCTGGTGGAAAAGAAATAAGCACGCAGGCGTCGGCGCATGCCTCTTTGAGCTGTTTCATACTGGCGGCCCCGTCGTCGCCGATGACATTAAGCAAAATTGGTTTCACACCCAGGGCTTGCAGCGCGTCACCTGAGTGCGCTCTGGTTGTACCCCAAATTTCAAGCCTTGCAGGCGCTGTCGATTTCAGGGCAGACAGAACCGCCAAGGCCGTTTGTCCTACTCCAAATAAAACTATTTTATCAAAGGCGTCAGGCACTATTTAGTATCTAAATTGAGTTCGCTAGTTGCTTCTTCAAATGGTACGCGCATTCGCTGACAATATAGAAGTGCCATTATGGCCTGGTCGGCGCGCAACTGGCCGCCATCAATACAACGCTGGCAGGTTGTTGCCGCCTCAATTGTCAGCTTATCCAACTTGCCCGCAGCCAATAATATTTTAGTAAGCTCACCACCACGGGTGGTGCGCACACGAGTGGCAGCTTCTAAATCAGCTTCTGTTAAAAGTCCAACTTGCGTAAGCAAAGTCAGTGCTTTCTTCACTTCATCTGAATCAGGTTCTACTATTTCGGCAGGCGCTGCTGCGTCTGCTCCAGAATGGGTCGAACGAGCACTAGAACTTCCTGACGGGTTGGTTTGACTGATTGATTGGCTGATTGACTGGCTGATTGATTGGCTGATTGATTGGCTTGCGATTTGACCCGACTCTGTTTGGCTGCGTGTCTGGCTGCGTGTTTGAACGCTCTGATCAGCATTGTTAGGTTCAGAAACTTTTGGCTTAGCTTCATTGCCTAATTCGCTGTGCAAAGTAGTGACTGCTTGTTCCATAGTCAGTGCACCAGTGCGCATTGCATCTTGCATGCGCAAACCCGCCTTCAATTGAGCAGCTGAAATAATTCCCGCCATGACAAGAACCTGACCTAGCTGCGGTTTTACGCGTACCACCGACTCGTTGGGCTGCAGTGTTGATTGAATATTCTCAGGCTCGACAAAGCCGCCGCGCTGGTGCGCGCGACGCACTGCTTCAGCTGCCTTCATTGCCGATAGTGTGCCCTGGCTAACCAGTGCCTGCACCTGCAAAGCGGCATCAATAGTGGTCTTAGGCACAAGGCCAGCTTCCACGAGGAAAGTGCCAAGCATCACCATAGGCCGCTTATTCATGAGCTCCGGATTGGGCATCATCAAATTGTTAGCATAGGGATCTGGAGGCGTCACACCACCCGGGCCATAGTTCAGAGGCACAGTAGAAGCGGGAGCTGGATATGGATAGCCTGGAGGATAGCCATAACCAGGCGGATAATTTCCAGGAGGGTAATTAGCGGGCGGATAACCAGGAGGGTAAGCATAACCCGGCGGCAGAGGATAAGGTGGTTGCGGCGGATAAGGTTGACCCGGCACCGGTTGGTAATTGTAGCCAGGTGGATATCCATAACCAGGTTGCGGCTGATTTACTGGAGGCTGAATCGGCTGATTAGTTTGACTGGGATCGCCTGGCTGCCCATCAGCTGAATAGGCCCCCGTAGTCTGGGAATTAGATTGTTGCTGAGCAGCTTGCTGTTCATAGTATTGGGCCGGTATAGCTATTTCTTGCGATAGAAATTGGCTGGCAATGTCAGGGTTTGCTGGAAGAGTCATCTGACTTTCTGCGCGGCCTGGCCCAACTTCAATGGAGACATTGGCCGGTTCAATCATAAATTCAGAGGTGCGCATTTTGCTATCGCGCAGCTCATTATCAAAAGCCGTTGGTTTATCGGCAATAAAGAACTCACTCTCGACCAGATGGGGCGGGTATGAACCCGACGCCGCTGAAGCATCGCCGGCGTTGGCGGCATGTACTCCAGATTCATAAAAAGAGGAGGGCCTTTCACCGGCATTATTCGATAGAGCCGGCATGGAAGATGAGCTGCTATTGGCGCTAAAACTTTGACTTTCTGCTACTGCTTCTTCAGCCTGATTAAAGAGCTGACCGCTGCGCGAATTAGTGGTGCTGCCGGTCGGAGTGTAATTTGAAGGCCTTGAATTAGGATCGAAAATATTTGGTCCATCAGACGGCAATGACAGTGTAAGCACGTCATAGAGCAGCTCTACATCACCGAATCCAGTACTCCACATGACCCGAGATTTATTACCCTCACCCTCATAGAGCGTCCAGATCGGTTCGCTGGTGCTCCCCAGTTCGACCCGCACAGTCAAACTGAATGCGAGTTTCATTTTCTCAGATTTCCAGGGTTGCTCGATAGTACACGAACGAGCCTTGCGCCCTTCTTCAAGAAGATTGCGAATATCGGCCAGTCTTGGTGTACGCGACAGAGGTTCGAGACGTACGTATTTCTTCGGACGGTACATGTGGCACCTTTGCCTGAATCTGCTGATATGAGATTATCGATGAATTACAGCTCGGGATCAAGCTCATTGGTAACACTGACAACGTTTTTCAGCCAGTTTAATTGCTGGCGTAATAAGGCGCAGGGCCCTTATGAGACGGTCGATAAATGGTGATTACATCAGACCAGTCGCCCACCGGTAGTCCACCCTCGTCAAGAGCCCTGGCCTTGATTTCGTAGTAACCATTGGCCTGGTAAAGCTTGCTGGGAATTTCCACCACACCTGAATTATGCGCACATTCCAAACGCTCAGCTTCGACAGAACTACCGGGATGTTCATCAAAAAAGAGGAAATTGTCAAACGACTCGTTGACATAAGTGATTACCAGCTGCATGCGTTTTGACTGCGGAATATAAGACGAATCAAGCCAAACTTTTATCGGCTCTTTGCCCACTACATACTCACCACTGGCACGGCGTTTCAGACCTTGCATGGCTAGTTTGGGCACATAGTCGAAATCGCTGAAAAAGCGCAGATTCTTGACTACTAGATGGTCTGCCTCGGTAAAGGCCAGCTTCATGCGTCGAATCTTTTTATGAGCATACCAGCGCCAAAAATGCGACACGTGCATATTGACGTGGACCCACTTCATTTTCAAATTGCCGTCGACATCGCGGTCGTCTTTATCGGGTATTTTTTTATTGGGCTCCACGGCGATTGCCTGCACAATTTGAGCGTCGCCTTCAAAAGGAGAGCCTGCTTCTTTATCGTCAAAGTGCGCTGAAACCGTATACACGGTATAACCCGGTTGCAGAGCGATATCAAAGCTCAGATAATCCGCTTCCAGCGGATTGATATCCAGATCTTCGGCAACAATGCCACCACCCTTTTTGATCTCACGCAGAGCCAGGGCATTGACACCGTCTTTGATGCCAACCATGATTATACCTTGCACCCCTGGCAGTGGAGCAAACTGACCAAGCACAGGTGTAGCAGACACTTTCAAATCAATAGGCTTGGTGAAGTCACGCACCAATTTGTCATATTCAATTTTTGTATATTCTTTCTTACTTGTAGACCACAAAAATGGGCCAGCCACACTTGGATCGACCAAATATTCTTTAAAGCGAGAGGTATTGATGGGCTCATCTGGCCCCGCTACACAACTATGAAAAGTGAGGATGCGGTCTGAAATAGACTGCTTTGTAAAAGGTGGTTCAAACAATTCTTTAAAGCAGAAACCGCATAAAAGAATATGAGCGGCAGCCAAACCCTTGGGAATACCAAGCACCATCACAGGCTTTTCATTGGCCGCAACAAGCTCTATAGAGCGCGCTCTAAGCGCCTTTACCTGCGTGCCTGCGTCGACCCAACTAGCGGTAACGGCAAAACTGACAAAGGCAAATATAAGGGCGATGAC
>CASBPX010000128.1 GCA_949127735.1 Candidatus Obscuribacterales bacterium
CACTCTAGCCCTTGCTGTCAAGCTTGTCAACCTGACAAAACTGACGAGTATGGCCTTTGAGTGTTAATACGGTCTCGCCCCGATTTCGCCACAATCACACCCTATTGTAGAAAAGTGGAAAACAAGGAGCGGCCATGGAAAGAAGTAATGACTCCACTGCCCAGGCAGTCGAACAAAAAAACTTAGTACAAAGCGATTCTCTCAACTTAGCAAGCCTTTCTGCCCAAACCGACAATGGTCCAACTAAGACTGCAAATAACGATGATAAGGCTGCAGCTCAATGCCGAGAGGTGTTGAAGTCCTTTCCTCAAATAGATCTTTATGACGGTCAGTCTGCAGTTGAGGTTAACGCCTACAAAGCTGCCATTGCCAAAACCATGCCTCAGGCGACTGAAGGCACAAAGCCTGCCGACTCTAAAGTTGGTGGAAAAGACCCGCTGGCCAGCTGCTTTGACGGTAATGGTTTCCCTATCGTCAACACCTCTGACCTTAAAGGGGAGAACAAAAATTCGATAAACCAGAAAGAAACACCTCGCTTTAGCGGCGCTAGCAGCTGGGCCAAGCTCGAGGGTTACTCTCTAGAAAATAAATAGCGAAATGCCATCAAATTGCCAAAGTTGGAAGTTAGTATCTAGTTAATCACTAGAGGCTGGCTGTTTATCAATGTCCCCACTCCATCTGAGTAATTTTGACAAAACCGAATTTCCCCGAGAGGAGAGCCCCGGCGGCGTTGTGGCCAATGTCTCGGATCTTTTTCGGTCGGCCGCCTACTCTTCAATGCAGCGGCCTGCCGATAGTGTCGCTCAAATAATCAGGCATACGACCTCCTTTAAGCCTGATGCACCAGCTATAGTCGACGCGCCTGTGCATGACAATAACTGGACCACAGCCGGAGCCATGGTCGGCAGCGTAGCCGAATTTTTTGTGCTGGCCAAAAGTGTGGGCGGCTTGCGCCAGGCTCTTGGTCGCGCTACTAGCGTGCCTGTTTTAGAGGCTGGTGTTAGTGGTGCTCTTTTCGAGGTCTTTCAGCCCGCTGCTGAGAAAGACTTTGGCGTCAATAAATTAAAAAGCGCAGCTCTCGGCTTTGGTACATTTGCCACCATGGACGGTGCCGCTTTCGGGTTAAGCAAGATTCCACTTTTAGCTAAATCGGAAGGTCTACTTAAGACAGTCACTATAAATGGTGCCTCCGGTGCCGGTGGCGGGCTCACGCATTCCGTATTGGGAGCCGGTCTTGATGGTCGCACACCCAGCTATTCAGAGCTGAAAGGTAATGTAGCATCTTACGCTGCCTTCGGGGCAATGTTCGGTGCTCTCGATCATGGTGCCACCAGAGGTAAGCAAGCTATTACCACAAGGGTACAAGAACGCATCGCCAGCGGCGAACCGATTTTGTCTCTCGGTCCAATTGAATTGCACCAAAGGGGTTATCACGCAAAAGCCAAAGAAATGGCTCAGGTTGACAATCTCACTGGCTTGAAAAATAAAGCTGGCGGCGATGATGTTTTAAAAAGTGAAATTGCTCGGGCTGATCGCCAGCAAGAACCTCTCTCAATGACATATATGGACCTCGACGGCTTCAAGGGTGTGAACGATAAATTCGGTCACCATCAAGGCGATCAGGTTTTGAAAGAAGTTTCGGCCCAAATTAGAAAATATTTTTCACGCGGTACTGATAAACCAGTGCGCGAAGGTGGCGATGAATTTATGGTGGTTTTGCCCAATACCAACCTTGCTCATGCAGACAATCTGGCTTCGGGCTTTGAAAAATATATGCGTATTGCTGTAGGTAAAGAGGCTCCTACGCTGGCGCAACTGCATCAAAACTTCCCTGCACAACTGACGCAAATAAAGGAGATTCCCCGTTCTATTCCTACTGGAGATGGGCAGCCAATGAATGATCTGGCGGCAGAATTGATATCGGCGCGCATGTCACTTACCGGCGAAAGTCTTAAACCAGAAACCATTAAGGCCGAGGTTAAACGATTGCAGGAACGCACCGGTCTGCCTGAAAGTCAGGTGTTCGATGGTCGCACGATTCAAGTTTACAGCGACGCCGATATCGCTAGATTGGCTCATCAGGCTTCTTTCAGATTTCTGCCTCAGATTGGCCAGATGATGAAAGTCAAAGGTTATGCCACAGAGCCACAAATATTGGAAGCAATTGCGATTCAAGCGAAACAGCCACCCGGCAAACAGCAACTAGTGAACGAGATTTTGATTGACAAGAAACAAACTACGCAAGCACAGGTAGATGATGTTTTCAGAGAACAGATGATTGCTAAAGAAGCTTTGAGTCGTATTCTGGAATCTATGCCAGGACTTAATTATTTGCAGTCAGGATTAAAGCCGTACAGGGTGCCGGAGCGCTTACAGAGTGCTGTGGACCCGACCGCTTTGCGCATGGGCATTCCTAAGGTGGAACGTCCGCACCTTAGCGTCAATGGTGTACGCCCACTGGGCATGTTCGAATCGCCTGTGAGCGGCGAGCTGGTGGTTGGCGTAAGCACCGGAGTCGTGCAGTGGAAGCCGGGCGAAACCATGGAAGCGCTTAAATACCGTGGTGATAAGCTCATGTTCGAGAAGAAAGACCAACGCAAAGCCCTTGGTTTGCGCGCGGATCGCGTGAAACACTAGGTATTGCATCAGTTCTTGGGCAGTAAAATCCAGAATTTGCTGCCAGTTGGTGCAAGCGAATCAACACCGATTTTACCATCGTGCAATTCAATTAAAGCTTTGCAAATTGCCAACCCAAGCCCAGTTCCGCGACTAGAGTCTTCTTCGCTGACTTGTTGAAAGCGATCAAAAATTGCTTCTTTCAAATGTTCAGGTACGCCTCTGCCACTGTCGCTAACAGCGATGCGAATATAGCCTGCATTCTTATCATTCTCCAAAGAGAGGTGCACGATGCCGTTGCGAGGGGAATGTTTAATTGCATTGGAAAGTAAATTAGTCACCACTTGTTCAATTCTGCCTACATCAATTTTTGCTTCAAGTGGTATCAGATTTGATTCAATGGTAATGCCGCGATTCTGACGCAGCCCGTCAGTGGCTTCCAATGCGGCCATTAAACAGTCTTTGACATTGTTTTTTTGCTTTTGAATAGACAGCATTCCTGATTCAATTTTTTGCATGTCAAGCAAATCTTGACTGATGCGCAAAATGCGATTGCAGTTGCCTTCAATTGTTTTTAAAAGTGCTTTGCCGCGCTCATCGAGTACACCGTCAAGCCGCATTTCCAGAGCCTCTCCGGTGCACTTAATGGTGGTGAGAGGGCTTCTGATATCATGGCTGACCATGCCGATTACTTCTTCTCGTGCCTGGTCTAGATGTTCAATTAACTGAGCAGCCTGATGCAGAGCATCGTCGAGCCCGGCAATTTCATCGTTTCCACTAATTGGCTCTAGTAAGGGTTTGCGCTCACCAAGGCGACCGGCGTTATCCATCACTATATTTAAGCGTGATACCAGATGACGGCTGTAAAGCCACGCGCCAAGTAAACCAATCAGTGCGCTGGTTGCAACAGCTAATTTAAGTAAAAAAGTGGTTTGATTGCGAATGGCATTAGATTGGTCAGTGTCTATTTCTTCGGCGCTCGAAGTGGCTAACTCGAATAATCCAAGTGAAACAATTTTTCTAAAATGTTCATTCAGTTTCGGTCGGAAAAGTTTAGAGATATTGTTGAAATCTTCAATCTGGCCGGTGGCTAGCATCGTTTTTACTGCATCTAGTTCTTTTGTGATTTTATCTAATTCAATCTCGCTTGCCACCACGTTTTCGTGAATGGGTGGCTTGCTGTCGACCGTTAACTCTGCCAGTTTTGCAAACTCATTTTTTAGCTCAGTCATGCCGGCGCGAATTTCTTTAGCAGCTGCAAATGGATTTTGATTTACTTGAAAAATTTCTTGCACAATTAGCAATTTGTGAGTGACTTTATTGACGGTGTCGCCGATCATGCGCGCTTTGTTAATACGCGCAGATTCAATCGCCATGTCGTTTTGCAGAGAGAGCAGAAGCGAAAATATGCCGAGCTCAAAGCATAGAGGAATGCTCACCAGCAATAATCCTTTATGCAGTAAAGGCAGTCTATGCAGTAAAGGTAGTCTATGCAGCAAAGGCAGTCTATGCAATAAAGACAGGCGCATCAGTAGATTTCCATTTTAGGCACCAGCCCGGAAGGCGTATCCGACTTTGTGAATGGTTTCAATCAATGACTCGCATCCTTCTTGATCAATTTCTTTGCGAATACGCTTAACTGCTGCTCGAAGCGCTTCTACGCCACTTTCAGTGTATGAGTTCCATACGCGGCTAAGAATAGTCTCTTGACTCAATACTTGATTAGGATGCTTGATGAAAAATTCCAGTAGTGAAAAATCTAAAGGCTGCAAGCGCACTTCTTGATCGTTTCTAAACAACTTTCGATTTGCCAGATCGATTTTTAAATTATTCAAATGCACGACTTCTGCCGCCATTACCGCCGGCCGCCGCAATAGCGCTCGTATACGGGCGGCCAGTTCTCTTAAGCCAAATGGTTTGGTTAAGTAATCGTCGGCGCCCAGGTCGAGGCCCAATTCTTTATCACGCTCGTCTGATTTGCCGGTAAGCATCAGAATCGGAGTGATACCACCTTTGGCGCGATAGTCTTTGCAAAGATCAAAACCGCTGCCGTCCGGCAAGGTGACGTCAAAGACCAGCAGATCAAATTGATTGTCGGCGAGCATTTCGGTTGCCTCGGCTTTCGAATAACACAATTCGATTTTGTGACCATCTTTAGTCAGTGATTCAGAAACCACTGACAGAAGTTCGTCATCGTCATCAACCAGAAGAATTTTCGCCATAGTTCAGTTTATGCCCGCGGCGCTGCCCTCCGGAACCTTGCGGCTGATAATCAAGGCCCGCAAGGCTTGACTTAATATACGCCCGTGGTCTGGAACTTTCACTCTTGACGCCCGTCGCCTGCAGCGCAATAGTTTTAAATAAGGAAGTAATGACCCATGGTGATTTTGAAAAAGGCAGTTACTGTCGCTCTAGCCGTATGCGCTGTGCCGTTGAGCACACTGCCTGTCTTTGCGGGTGAAACGCAATCAAGCAGCATGGCCGGCACCCAGAGTAGCTCACAGTCTGCAGCACCGACTGCTGCAAGTGGAGCTTCCACACAAAATTCCACTCAGGCTGGAACCCAAAACTCCAGCCAATCACCGCTCCCGACTGAACGTCGCTCATCATCAATGAGCACAACCCAGTCGACTAATGTGGGCTCTCCGCCCGTCGTAACCACTCACGGCACTTCCTCGGCCAGTACCACTACACAAACCAAAGTCGGCTCAGTGCCGACTGCTCAGACTACAACCCGCAGAACCAGCGCCAAAGTGCGTACTTATGTTAAACCAAAAGCGAAAAGAGTAACTACCTACAATAGACACACTTCTGTTCGCGTTCGTTAGTTCGTTAGTTCGCTAGTGAGCTAAATGAATAAAGGGCAGTCTGTCTACATAGGTTAATTTACTGGCGCTTTTTTCTATATTCCGGTTCGGGTTTTTCGCTCAGGCGGGCGGCAATATGTGCTCCTACCATGACGCCAAATTTGACTTTCATCGACAGTCCTGTAAGGAGCACCGCTGGGGCGCCCAGGTCAGCTGCATAGCTGATAAGGCCTGGCTTATGACCATCGAATAATGCTTTATCGATCACCCAGTTCGTGGCGATACCGGCGCCGAGCACGCCCATACTTTTTTTCATGAAAGTAGCCTGTTCTGAGCTGAGCAAACTGAATGCTTTCACTCTTGACTCCACTACTTTGGCGGCGTTGGCTTCAAGTCGGCCAGCCATTTCAGTCAAACCTTCGCTTTGAATCAAAACGTCCTGACTCAGCCCGCTCAGTGCTTTGAGATGTTCGCCCTGGCTCGTGATTAGCACCTTCGAACCCGGAGCGTGAGTTTTATCGATAGCTTCAATCAAGCCATTTAAGTGGGTCGGACGCTTTAGCTCGGCTACTTTTTCAGGGGTAATGTCAGGATCAAATTCAAAACGACGGCCGAACTCGAGGAGGTCGGGCTGCTCTTTGGCGATGGCCTGCACTACGGCGTCTGCTTCTAATTTTTTGGCGCCAAGATTAGTGCGCAGATTTCTGATGCTACTGTAGAACTCATTTTCAGCAGCCACTTTCATTTCTAGCGAACCGGTGTTAGCGAGCAGATGGGCCTCCGCTTCGGCTAGCTTGGCGGCATTGGCGTTCATGGTGGTGGCATGATGAGCCAGGCCCTCATCTTTCAAAAGTGGGCTACCGCTTAAATGTTCGGCATATTCGCCCACTTGTTTAATCTGGTCTGTGGTCAAATCTTTGACCGGAATATTATCGAGCGCGCCAATCACTTCGCCAATATTGTTGCCGCGATAGAGCTTGCGCGACATCTCTTCGGACACGCCGGTTTTGTTGAACTCAAAGCGATAACCTTCGTCGAACAAGTGGGGCTCGCTAGCCACCACCTCATTGACTTTAAGCACTGAAGCTTCGTAACGAGTCTTCAGTTCTTTGGTCAAATCGATGCGGCTTCTGCCGAAATCGACGGCTAGCTCTTCTTTGATGGCGTGATCGCTTAGGTTATGCAACTTCTCGCTGTTTTGCGCGGCGATTTTGTAGCCGCCTTTTCTGGCAAACCAGTAGCCTGAAGCGGCTGTTAGAGGAATTTCCAAACTGCTTGCAATTTTGTCACCCGGTGACTGATTGTCACGCTTGGGACGAGGCAAGTCTTCGTCTGCAACGTCGGCATAGTTGCGAGCAGCTGGGTCAATTGCACGGCGGCTGGCCTCAGGGGTGACCTGGCGCTCTGGCGCTGTCACATTCTGACGCTGTGGAAGAGTAGAGCCAGACTTGGGCATTGGTAGCAAATCGAGGGAGTTGATGTTCAACCCCTTGTTGAATTGCTCTTCGACGGTCTGCTTCTCTGTTCCTTTCGGCATTTTCATTTCCTGGGGCGGTGCTTGTATTGAAGATACGATAAGCAGTTTGCGGTTGTAATGGGGGAAATACGCATTGCTCCGAGACTTCTCCCGGGCGCGCGCGAAGCCTAAAAGATTGACTAAGCTTTTAAAGTGCTAGGATTTCACTCTAGATATAAGAGAGAAGTAGTGGCAACTAAACAGCTAGTTTTGATTTTTGGAGTAATTCTCACATTCATGCTTTGCACCGGGCTGGCATATTATTGGGCCTGGCAAAATGTCTGGAATTCATCGCGAAGAGCCCCGGCAATTGGTTCAGAGCCTCTAGAAATCAAACTCGTGGCTGCAACCAAAGACATTCCCGCAGGTAGTGAAATCGGCCCGGCTAACGTAGAGGAGCGTCGCGAAACAACCAACCATGTGGCTCTCGATGCTTTTGGGTTCGCCTCCGAATGTATCGGTCGCAAAACAAAGTGGCTAGTAAAAAAAGGCGAATACCTTGCTAAGCACGATATCTTGCCGCAAAATTAAGTTCAAGAATGACGTGGACAACTGAAGTTTGAAAATGAGTGAAAAAACTGCCCTGACACCAATTAAGTATTTGCTTTTTACCATTCCGGTGGCTATGGCTGCAGGTTTATATGCTGGCAATGAAATCGCAACGCAAGAAGTGGCCCAACATCAGGCTGAAGCTCTTGAGCGAAATACTGCCCAAGATTTTCTCATCAGTGTCAAGGTAGACGTGCCACCGAATATGGTGATCGAATCGTCAATGGTTGAAGCCAGGCAAGCATTTGCCAATCGCATTGAGCCTGACCTCGAAACCTCACTAAAAGCCGTACTCGGAAAGAAATCAAAGTTTGGATTGAATAAAGGTCAGGTAGTAGCAAAGGCCGATTTGGAATAAGGTGAATAAGGCGCTATGAATTTCAATAGAGATGCGAAAAATTCTAATAAAAAAGCTCAAAGATTGGCCCAGAGACTGTTCATTTCAGCGACATTCGCAGCAACACTCATCTGCGGGTGGCAACAAATTGCCATGGCCGGCAACAACGACAATCTGGTTAAAGAAACCGATAGATTAGTCAACGCTGTGCAAAATAATTTGACTATGCAAGGCAAGTGGCCGCCGCCCGCCGGCAGCAGCGAAATGCAGCTCTGCTCGGCCCTACAGCTTTTTGTGCAAGAAGTCAAAAGAGGTAACGGGCAAAATTTACAAGCCAGCGCTTTCTCTGTAGATAGTTTAATTCCATCGGTAGCGGCACCAGATGTGATGTCACGCTGGATTAACATAAAAAATCAAATCGGACTCAACACCGGCTTCAATTCCGGTTTTAATAATGGCTACAATCCCGGTTTGAATTCGGGCTTCAATTCAGGTTTTAACCCGGGCTTTAATCCCAATATTAATTCAGGTTTTAATCCTGAGTTTAATCGTGGCTACAATCCTGGAGTCAATTCTGGATTTAACTCTGGCTTTAATCCCGGTTTTAATCCCAACTTCAATTCTGGTTTCAATCCCAACTTCAACCGCAATTTTAACGGCAACTCTAATGTTGGCAGCGCTGATGTCAGTGGCAATGTGCGCGACTTGAATGATTCGCTAAAAGATTTTATTAGTTTCAGTCAAAAATCTATGGGCTCAGGCGGATTCAATTCCGGCAACTCCAGCGCTGTTTTTGCCATGGCCAACGCTCTGCAAATGTTGCAGATGACCGTGAAAAGTAGCGGCAACAGTTTGTCGCGAGCAAATAATTTCAGCCAACAGCAAGTGCAACTGCAGCAAATAGTCGCCGCATTTACCCATTTTGAACCGCTATTTCTGCAAGCTGGCCCGAGTGCACAAAATAGCATGCGTTACAGCCAGGTCAAGAACCAGCTCTCAATTTTGCAAAATGCCGTCTATATGAACGCTGGGCGTATGCGCTAATACCTCTTGGAAAGTATTTGCTGGTTGTTCAGAACACTCACGACTTTTTCACGTTCGTGCCGTTAGTTTAATAGAGCAAACGCACCGCACTGTTTCAAGAACCCGACTTAAGTGCCGGACGCTCAACGCAGAATTTTATAAAGTTACCGTGGGGGTAGAGACGAATCCCGGCAGGTTGAGGCCATCAACTTTCCGGGAATCGACTCGTCTCAGCATATTGGTTTTGGATATGCCTTTCTTAATTCTCCACGCCTCGGGGAACTTATGTTGTTCGTGCATGTCTTTGGAGCACGTACCACTCAACGCGGTCCACGGGCACATTTCTGTTTTAAAATTTTCGGCCATTCCTACCTGAGGTTTTTGGCTTGAATAAGTTGGCTCTTCTTTGCTTGCAAGGAGGAGCCAACTGTTTGTAGTAAGTGCAAATAAATTTAGCCGGCTTTCATAAGGGAACCGTTGGGGCATTAGACCGTCTCGGTTCGAAAGCACGTTCGAACTTATGAAAACGAGAACGTGGATATTACGAATTCGCCAGACTACTTCTGGCGATCATGGAGGATTTATGGGCACGCAAGCAACCGACCAAAAATGTGAGACTAAAACAGATTGTGGAACTTATCCAATCAGCAATTGCTCCTACGACGTAATTTCAATGATGTACAAAAAATTGAAATCACTTGATGCATACCAGACTTTTGCAAAAGATTTTCAGTCAGACCCTGAGCTTTGTAAATTGGTTGAAGGTTTCAAAAAAGACGAGACCAGACATATCGAGGAGTTGAAAACACACCTCTCACGTTTACTGGCTGCAAAATAACAATTCAGAAGCCCTGGCCCTGTGGTCGGGGCTTTTGATTTATACCTCTGGCTTGTCGCGGGATCCATCCGGTTTGCAATGTACCGTTAACGGTTGATGAATCGATCCGAACCAGCGCCCATTTGTCGGGCACATTAGATACAGATAGCTCAAGAGAATTAGCTTTGAAACTTCAACCGTGGTTAGCATTTATAATTTTGCTGAATCAATTACCGGCCTGGTCGTTGCCACCCCAGCAGGGGAGCGTTGAGCAAAATCAAGGCGGCTCAACGACGTTTCGATTGAAGCGCAATACAAGCCCAGAGCCCATAACTCCGCCACCACCGATATTTTCTGCGCCAGTGCAAAATAACAGCGCGCCTGATTTAACCAATCAATTTCCCACTACTATTCCTGTCACTCCAGCCACCCCAGTCACGCCCGCCTTATTTACGTCTGCTCCAGCAAGGACGGCCCCAATAGTCGAAGACTTTCAGGCACCGCGTTCAAGTACAACCTGGCGCCCAGGGGTCATTCTTACTGCCGCCGTCGGTTCTTCCACAGTACAAGACGAACTAAAGCCCTATTGCGACGTGAACAGCGCCGCCCAACAGGCTCAGCAGTACCCAAACAGTCCTGAAGCCGCATTCATTCATGCGGTTGCCTTGACACGCAGCAGCCAGGTTGATCAGGCTTTAAAGGAAGTGCGTCGGGCGCGTAATTTAGCACAATCAACTGGCAATCCTGACTATTTCAATAGTGCTGTTAGTCAGTACGAATTTAATTTGCAAGATGACCCCAGTAATCTCTGCATTCGTTATGGCCTGGGTTGGGCTTATTATATGCAGGCCTATCTTTTCGCTTTCAAGGCTCGTAATCAAGTAAATTTGGCCAATCGAATGGCCGGGCAAATGCCGAAAAAGCAAAATAAAACTACCGCCGGATTATTAGGCGGCGCGGCTATTTTAGCTTCAGCCCTTACTGGCACAAGACCCATGGCCGGTGCCATTCCGCGCATACCCGGAGCCCTCGATAATGTACCGTCGTGGGCTGAGCCGCAGATACGCATTTATTACCAGAGGTGCCTGAATCAAATGGGCGAAGTGGTTAGACGTGATCCGAAAGACATTTGGGCTGCGGCCTATCGCGCTCACGTGCAAGAAGAATTTGACGGCAACCATGCTGCTACCCTGGCCAAGCTCGAGCAGTTGAAAAAGGCTAGTCCCGGAAATCCGGCGGTGGCATTTTTCCTTGCTGACGCTTATGCACGCAACGGAAATTTTTCAGCTGGCATCAATTCATTCGGCGATGCTCTTAAAATTCGTGCCGGCGGAAAGTAGTCACTTCTCTTGCACGACCAGTTCTTCGAAACCAGATAATGCGCACATGCTGCGTGAAAATGTGCAGCTGTCGCTGAGATCAAGAATGACTAATTCTATGGTGGTGTAGACTAGTGCACCACTTAGCATATGGCCACCACGGGTGGTGCCTGAGTTATCTGCAACTGCTATGTGAATGTGACAGCCAGATATTCCCACAGTACCAGTTACAGAAACTATCTCAAAGGGGCCGCGCAATTCGGCGGGGTCATTATTATTAGCAAAGCGAAGGTTGGCATTTTTAACTGAGCCTACCATCGATAAAATAGTACCGGCTTCAATTTTATGCGTCAGGCACAAAGCCTCGATGGTAGCAAAAATGTCTTCGTCTGGTTTTAAGCGCTGCACTATTGTGCGCATAATAATTTTTCTTCCTTGTAATTTTATTGGACAGATTCTGGTTTGATGCGAATCAAACCCAATCTCTCGTATCCTTGATCGGTCATGGCTTCCATGGCCAGGCTTGTGACGCCCAACTCTTGTGCCAATTGCTGTTTTGTAAAAATGATGCCTTGTTCCGGTAGCAGGAAAACCTCTTCTGAAATTGCTCTGGCCAGAGTGCGTACATCAAAAGGCGCAGCAGGCTCAGGCGCTGGTAAGGGTGTTGATTTGATGGTGGCTTCCAGGTCACTATCGGCTGCGGTTTTTTTTATCGGTTCGTCCAGGCTTTCAGTGTGGTCTAACCCGTCTAATCCGTCTATTCCAAATCTTGCGCCCATAGAACCGGTCTGGGCGTGCATAATTTCAGACGGAGTCTGGCCTTCTATTACTTCTGCCAGCTTGGCGGCACGCCATGCGCGCTGTCTGGCACCATCGTGCACGATGCTGTCGTCTTGAATAATTTCAAATGGTTTGTCTGCTGCACACATATGGCACTTTTAGCGGTTGTGTTCTTTATGCGCGGCGTATCCGCGTCTGCTGATGCGCGCCTTGCGTTGCGCTTCTTGGGCCAGACCGATCATTTTTGTCCATTCGATAGTGTCGTCAGGAATACTTGCGATGCCAAAACTATATTCCCATTCTGACTGCCCCTCTTTTAGTTTGCCTAAATTTCGGGCGCAGATATCAGAAAAGTTTCTGACGAACATAGAGGCGAGAGAAGTGTCGAGCCCCGGCATCAAGATGGCATATTGTTCTTCTTCAAAGTGACAGAACCAATCCATAGGCCGCTTGCTGTCTGAAATTTCGGCTAAAGTAGATTGCACCATTTCTTTGTCGGCAGCGGCTAGCTTCGATATGTCTTTACCTGATTTGCGAATTTCAAAAATTGAGATGGTTAGAGGCCATGCGTGTGTTTGGGCGCGCTCTATTTCTCTTTCCATTATCCAAATGAAAAATTCAAAACGCAAAAGACCGGTGCGCAAGTCGTAGAGTGAGCGCGAAAATTCGTCTACTTGCTTGCGATCGTAGCTCCAGTTGGTGACCAGATTTTGCGACAGATCTTCATCGTCTAATCGGTCGTTTGAAATTGCTACCAGGCCGCTTTGTACTAATTTATAGAGAGCGGGTGTCCAGAGGCGCAGTGATAAATCGGCTTGCTCAACAGCGTCGGCGATAATCGGGTGATTTTCGATGGCTTGATAGAGCTGCCAGATGTGCTCGTCATAGTCAACTCCGCGGCGCGAGAGCGCTTGCGAAAGCCCCTGCCAGTCGGCTAAATGTTCTTTAGCAAAAATTCCTGAGTACATGGTCATACCCAGCGATTTTAAATATTTTGTTTGGTCGAAAAGGCTTGCTGCTTCTAAAATAAACGAGTCGAGCTTGATTCTGATGGTGTTATTTTTACTGCGCTTTTCGGGGTGAAAACGAAAATATCCTTCTTCAAGCAAAACAAATTCGTAGAGTACATCGAGGCCTTCTTTTTCTACGGTGGTGCCGTCTACTGGTTTGCCGCCGTCAAAATAGAGTTTGAGCAAACCGTCTCTCTGACCGACTTCGAGAAGGCCTGTATTGCCGTTCAGGGCGATGGTTTGCAACAAACCAAAGCTTGGCATGGCCTTTAAATTGCCTTCGAAAGCAAGTGCATCTCTTGCCTGTTGCGCTTCCATGGATCCATAGCTCGTTCCTGCTGTGCCCTGAAAAACATCAGCTTTGCGATCGGTGGCGTTTATCGTAAATTCTTTTTTGTTGCGCTCTGCTTTGTCTGACTCGACAAAGGCTTCAGGATTAAAAGTAAATGTCTGTAGATTAGCTGGAACATTGGCCGGCTTGGCTTGCATGCGACGCCAGAGATCCTTGATGTGACGTAAAACTTCAGCTGAATCATCACTGGTGAGCGTTATTATTTCTTGCTTTTCGGTGTCAGATTTTGATGATTCAATTTTGAAATTTAGATCTTTATTTTCGGTATTACAAATGACAGAGACGTTCAAGGCTTGCGCGCCGAGAAAGCCGAGCGAAGTCAGGTGGAAGCTTTTACCGGGCTTCGAACGAGCGCGCTCCATGATTTCTTCAATATGCTGCATAGTGGGAAAGGCGCGAATTTTATGCAGAGTTGCTTGTTTTTTAGGAAGCATTTTTGAAAGTTTGATGCGGTCAAGGCTGTGCTTTTCGTCATTGGTTAATGTGAAATGCTGAGCTTGTTCAAGAAACATTTCGAAAACGTCTGAGCGCTCAAGATGTCCTGTAGCAGCAATTTTGTCGTATAAATGCATGGCATTCGTAAAAGAATCTTTGGCCAGATTTTTTTGCCCTGATGAGTGAGCAAAAAATGCTTTTAAGGTGCAAAAACGTGCTACCAGAATATCGGCCGGCCGATTAATTTCTTGCATCAAGCGCTCGAGTTCACTCATCAGAGTGCGGCAGCGAGCCAGTCGCGAACCGGCTTCAGCAGCCATGTTGTTATTAGCGCTATGTCTGGCGCGCTGCAAATTGCTGAGCACTGACTCGATTATAAGTTCGGCGGTGGGGCCATCTGCTCCCACTAATTTTTCTCTGATGCGAATGGCCTGGTCTAATAATTTATCGCAGCGAGCGGCATTTTCTTTTGTAGTGTTAACACTGACGTCGGCAGAGTGCACTAGCTCGTCGGCCAGGCTTAAGAAAAAATGGTCATCTTTGGGTTCGATGCGATTTAAGGTGCGGCTCAGCAATTCTTCTGAAAAGCGAAAATTAGAGTTGATGGAAAGAGCCTTTATTAAACCCGCAATAACGCCTAAAAGCTCTGAGGCCAGCGGGTTTGCGGCATCTTTGGGGCTGCGCTTGGCGGCTGGCGATCGGGTGGCAGTGGCCAGGCTCTCCGGTTCGTCCATGACAATTAAGATCTGGCTATAAGCCTCATTGAGCTTACCGTCTTTGACAAGCTGCTTGAGGTATTCTAGCTTTTGCAGCAATTGCACGAGTAAATCCTGCCTGCGTGAAACAATGTCTAAGATATCCTGGATTGTGGATTATAGACTCTTATTGCTCTTGACCACTGGCGCGGTTGGCGGCAGTCTCAAAGCACCACAAATGGTGGCAGCTGCAGGCGGCCAGGTTGGGTAGGAAATAATCATGCTAAAAACGTTATAGTGTTTATGTTGACTGACTATTTCTTGAGATGGTAGCATCGTGCCAGGTCTTTGCAGAAGCCCCAAAGCCTGACCGCAAGGTTTGTAGAAGTATTGTGGAAGTATTGTGGAAGTAATCGCGTCGGTAGACGGCAATGGCCATTTTCTTAGCATCAGCCCGACCTGTTTTGCTGCGTGGAAAGTCCCGCCCACCGAGCTTTTAGGCCACTCACTTTTCGATATTTTGCATCCTGAAGACGTGCTGTTGGCGCAACAGGCGCTTCTCGCCACCAGTTTTATGAATCAGGCCAAGTCTTTTGAAGGCCGGGTTGTTTGCCCAGACAAGGTTGTGGTCTCCATGAACTGGACGGCGCAGTGGTCTGAAGTAGACAATGCCACACTTCTGGTGGCCGAAACTTCGCAAAATCAGCTGGCCGCTACTCCGATGATGGACACTCGCAAAGAGAGCAAAGAGAAATTGCGGCTCGTGCTTGATGCTCTGCCGGTGGGCGTTTTTTTAGCCACGACCAGCGGTAAAATTGAGTTTGCCAATAAAGCGCTTGAAAATATGATGGATACTGGGGCCATTGGCCTTGATGCTCGACCGATTCATTCGGTTTTTCCTATTGGCGGCTCAGGCAAACAAGCTGAGTCTTCGCTGCTCAATTATCTCGACAAGTCTACTGAGATGGAAGTCTCCACCGACAACGATAAAAAGATTTCAGTCGAACTGTCGCTCAAGCGCATTAACGTGGGTGGAGTCTTGATGTATCTCGGCACGGCCGTGGGTATCAACGAACGCATCGAACTTTTGACTTTGAAGAAAAAGTTTATTGAAGTAGTGACAGACCAGATCAAAGTGCCTTTAGCGCGTGCTTCTGGTTTTATTCAACAAACATTGCAAGGCATTCACGGCACTCTTGATGCCAACGGTAGAGTGCGCGGTGATGCCGCTCTTGCCGATATGCAGAAAGCCATCGGCGCCCTCGACAGCATGGTCGAAGTAGATAAGCTTGAAACCGGCAGCTTTGATGTTGCGTTGAGCCCCAACAGCATTATGGTGCTGGTAAAACAAGGGGTGCTATCGCTGTTGCATGATATTCGCGAAGCTGATCTTTCATTTGAAATCAACGGTCCTGACGGCGAAGTAATGGCTGATGAGGCCCGCATGTTCCAGGTAATTCAGACTCTGCTTTCGAACGCCATTAAAGTGTCGCCTAAGGGCAGCAAGGTGCGTGTACAGATTGTCGATGAGCCCGATAAGATGCGAGTTGAAGTGATTGATCGCGGTTGCGGATTATCTGACGACCAGAAAAAAGCAATCTTCGATCGTTTTCGCCAGCCCTCTCAAGAAGGCGATGCCAATGCTCTTGGGCCGGGCAAAAGTTTGCTGGTGGCAAAATATTGCATCGACAAGCATGGCGGCAGTATGGGCGTGTTTAGCTCTCCTGGCACCGGCTCTAACTTCTGGTTCAGCTTGCCGAAAGCATTTTAATTTTGATGTGTATGGCTAAACTTTCTTTGCCTCTTCGAACAGTGGCCGCTATGCTGATTTTCTCTGCCTTTTCGGTGGTCCCAGGCAGTTTTACTTTGCCTGCCGCGCATGGAGAAAATTCTGCTTGGCAGAATAAGCTTGCCTCCCCTCAAGAGCGTTCATATGAAGCAAGAGCCGCTTATGAGGCTAATCCTAATGATCTGGTGGCGGCGACTAATTTTGCTATTTTGCAATTGCAAATTGGTGATCGCGAATTGGCCCAAAGCATTTTTAGCGCTTGTGTCAAAATTCACCCGCACGATTATATAGCCGCTTTAGGACTGGCTCAAGCAATTGCCAATGATCCCGAACAGGGTGCCACCATCGCACTTAAACAATTAGATAAAGTGGAAAAATTGCCAGCGGCAGCCGGCAGAGATATAGATAGCTGCACCAGGCTGGTTTTGACTGGTGATTGTTATGTCGGTCTCAATGCTTTCACAAGGGCGTTTGCACTTTATCATCAGGCGCATGTGCTTAAACCCACAGACCGTGCCATTAGCGAAAAGTGCTGTCGTGCTGCCTTAGCCAGTGGTCAGATTGATGCGGCAAAAACTTTGCTTGCAAAAATATTGCCTCAAGAATCAGCAGACCAAAATTTGCTTTTATTGCTGGCTCAAAATGCACGTGCTCTAGGCTCCGGGTCGCTCACTAACTTTGTTTTGCGATCGGCCAGAGCTAACTTTGCTACTGACGCTGACTTTTACTATCGCCTCGGACGCGCCTTTCAAGCCGACCAGAACCCTGCCGCCGGAGGCTGTTTCAGTCGTGCGGTTAGCCTCAGCCCTGATGAAGGCAAATTTGTGCTGGCGCATGCGGCACTTTTGACTATTTCGCATAAAGAGTCTGAAGCGCTGGCAGTGCTCAAGGTCATGGCCGCCAAAAGCGCTACGCAAGAGCCTTCACAACGCCGCACACTGGTGGCTGGTTTAATTAAGGCAGGCGTAGACCTGCTCAGCCAGCCGGGCAAGCATAGTTTTCAAGTGAGCACGGTTGAAATTACCAGCCTTTCGTGTCTCTGCAAGGTAGCGGCCATTAACATTATTTTGCGCACCCAGCCGGGCGTGGTTTTTGCCCAGGTGCCTGAGGGCAAGGGCCCGCGCAACCTGCTTATTTGCGCCAGCGGCCAGAACCCGGCTCTGGTCTGGAGCAAAATGGCAAGAGAGGCAAAATATCAGCTGTTAGCGAAAGCTGGGCCGACCATCACAGACTTTCCCACCCTATACACGGTGGCCTCAAACAACTACGAGACCGTCACCATCGCCCCAAAGCCGCACTATGACTTTGAGCCGCTGCCCTTGCGCCGCCCCTGAGTAAGTTTGATTTAGATATAAAGCTTATCTGATTTATATGCCAGACTGCTCTTGGGCTTTGTAGACTATTTGCGAGCTGCCAGCTATTTGTCTATTTGTCTTTACTGGAGGTTTTTGTGGGTCGTCTTTCGCCAATTAATTTCATGGGCTGGATTAACGAAAATCGGCATCTGCTCAAGCCGCCTGTGGGCAATAAAGTGATCTGGGAGGACCGCGACGTCATTGTTATGGTTGTAGGCGGGCCGAATTCACGCACTGATTTTCATGTTAACGGCGGCGAAGAATTTTTCTATCAGGTAGAAGGCGACATCACGCTCAAAGTTTTTGATCAAGGTGAGCATCAATCGATAACGATCAAAGAGGGAGAAATTTTTCTCTTGCCTGCCAGTGTGCCACATTCGCCGCGCCGGCCAGCCAACACCATTGGCCTGGTGATTGAGCAAAAGCGTCAGCCTGGTGAAGAAGACGGTTTCATTTGGTTTTGTGAAAGCTGCGGCGAAAAACTCTATGAAGAACATTTTCAACTGACCAATATTGCCACGCAATTTCCGCCCATTTTCGAACGCTTTTATGCCGGAAGTAATACTACTTGTAAGAATTGCGGCACAAAAGTGTTGAGGCCCGAAGCAAAGGTTGCCAGCCGCAATGAAAAAGATTGATATTCACACCCACATTCTTCCGAAAGAGCTGCCCAAGTTTAAAGACAAGTATGGCTATGGTGGATTTATCGAACTCGAGCACCACAAGCCTTGCTGCGCGCGAATGGTGCGCGATGACGGTAAATTTTTCCGCGAAATTGAAGAAAATTGCTGGGAGCCTACAGTACGCATTCGCGAATGCGATCAAGCAGGCATAGACTTGCAGGTATTATCTACGGTGCCTGTGATGTTCAGCTATTGGGCGCAACCAAAAGACTGTCTCGATATGTCAGCGCACTTAAATGATCATATTGCTGAAGTTGTGCGCGAGCGGCCTGATCGTTTTGCCGGTCTGGGCACAATTCCGATGCAAGATCCTGATTTGGCAATTAAAGAAATGACTCGCTGCGTTAAAGAGCTGGGTTTGCGCGGTGTGCAAATCGGCTCTCATGTCAACGATTGGAATCTCTGCGAAGAGAGGCTCTTTCCGGTGTTTGAAGCGGCCAGCGAACTTGGTGCGGCCATATTCGTTCACCCCTGGGACATGATGGGCGAGAGCCGCATGTTAAAATATATGTTGCCCTGGCTGGTGGGCATGCCTGCTGAAGTCTCGCTGGCAATTTGCTCGATGATCTTTGGTGGTGTCTTTGAGCGCTTGCCCAATTTGCGTGTTGCCTTCGCCCATGGTGGCGGTGCTTTCCCCATGACCCTGGGTCGCATTGCTCACGGATTCGCTTCGAGACAAGATCTTTGTGCTGTTGATAATCCTCAATGCCCCACTGCCTATGTCGGTAAATTTTATGTAGATGCCCTGGTGCACGACGCTAATGTTCTGCGCTTTATTTTAAATTTGTTTGGTGAAAAATGCATTGCCCTGGGCACCGACTATCCATTCCCATTAATGGAAGCCGAACCCGGAAAAATGATCGAGTCGCTTACAGATGTGAGCGCAGAAGTAAAGGAAAGATTGCTGAGCGGCACGGCCTTAGAATGGCTGGGCATGAGCAGTATAAGTGCGAAACCTCAGTCAGAAAGCAAGAACACAGGGTTAACCAGGAATAATCGATGAATCAGTGTGCAAAGACGCAATTTGAAAATTCTCTTGAATTTGCCCGCTCTTTAGATGTAGATGGTGAGTGGGCCGCACTGCGTCAACAATTTATTTTGCCTGATGATTTAAGCGCGGCAAGTGGACAATCGTGTGTTTATCTGGCCGGCAATTCGCTTGGATTGCAGCCCAGGCGCACACGCGATTATATTCAAGCTGAGCTCGATGACTGGGCTAAACTCGGTGTTGAAGGCCATCTTCATGCCCGGCACCCCTGGTTGCCTTATCATGAGTTTGTCACCAACAGCAGTGCTCGCCTGGTGGGTGCAATGCCTGGCGAAGTGGTGGTGATGAACACGCTCACCGTTAATTTGCACCTGATGATGGTTTCATTTTATCGGCCCACCAGAGAACGCTACAAAATAGTGATTGAGAAGAATGCTTTTCCTTCTGATCAATATGCCGTGGCTTCGCAGGCCAAGTTTCACGGTTATGGCGCTGACGCGATTATTGAATTAACGCCCAAAGAAGGTTGCGATACTCTTGATACTGACGACATCATTGCCTTGCTGCAAGAGCGCGGATCTGAAATAGCGCTGGTAATGCTCGGTGACGTAAATTATCTAACAGGTCAGGCATTTGAAGTCGACAAAATTGCCGCAGAAGCCCACAGGCAAGGGGCTGCCTTCGGTCTCAATCTGGCACACGGTGCCGGAAATCTCGAGCTCAGTTTGCATGACTGGCAAATTGATTTTGCTGTCTGGTGCACTTATAAATATTTGAATGCTGGTCCTGGTGGTTTGTCCGGATGCTTTGTGCATGAGAAACACGCCCGGGCATTTGACCTGCCGCGTTTTGCCGGCTGGTGGGGCCATAATAAACAAGATCGCTTTAAAATGGCTGCGGTGTTTGATCCTATGGCTGGCGCGGAAGGTTGGCAACTTTCCAACCCACCAATTTTTCAGCTAGCAGCGCTCAGGGCTTCACTGGAATTATTCGATCAAGCAACCATGCCCAAGCTACGCGCGCGCAGCGTCAAACTGACCGGATTCATGGAATATCTGCTTAATTCGTTGAGTGCTGGTTTTTGTTCGATAATCACACCGACCGATTCTAAGCAGCGTGGTAGTCAGCTGAGCATCAGGTTTAAGGGTGATGGTAAAGAGCTTTTAGAGCGGTTTAAGCAAGAAGGCGTGGTTTGCGATTTTCGCGAACCGGATATTATTCGCGCTACACCGATTGCCATGTACAACACTTTTGAAGACGTCTACCGCTTTTATGAAGTGGTGCGACGATTTTCCGGCGAGCAAAAATAACTCATAAGAGGATAGACAAATGGCTCAAGATCTTAAGTCAACCCCAAATGCCGATGATGACCTGAAACACTCTGAAATTGCGGTGATTGGCGCTGGGCTGGTAGGTTCACTGCTTGCCATTTTTCTGGCTAAACGCGGATTCAAAATTGATGTCTACGAGCGCCGACCTGATATGCGCAAAGAACAAATTTCGGCCGGTCGTTCAATCAACTTAGCCATTTCTACTCGTGGTTTAAAAGCATTGCATCAAGCTGGGCTTGATAATGAAATTCTTGCGCAGGCTGTGCCCATGCGCGGTCGCATGATGCACTCAAAGACCGGTGAACTCACCTATCAGGCTTATGGCAAAAGCGATGATGAATATATCAATTCAATTTCGCGCGGCAGCTTAAATAAGTTATTGATGACCAAGGCCGAAGCAACAGGCGCGGTGCGTTTTTTCTTTGAGCAGAAAGCTATGGGCTTAGATGTTGAACACAATCAAGTGACATTTGTAGATGAGCTCAGTGAGCCACATCACAGCTACAAGTTACAGGCAGATATTGTTATCGGCACAGATGGATCTGCGTCGAAAATTCGCGATGATATTACCAGCGGTTACGGATACAAGAGCACTGAAGCGCGTTTAGACTACGGCTATAAAGAACTGGTTATACCCGCCCAAGACGGCGGCGGCTTTAAAATGGAAAAGAATGCTCTGCATATCTGGCCACGGGGCGCGTATATGCTCATTGCTCTGCCTAACTACGATGGCAGCTACACCTGCACCCTTTTTCTACCTTTTACCGGTGACGTAAGTTTCGAAAAGCTAACCACCAGAGAAGCAGTTTCGCAATTTTTCAATCAAGAGTTTAGCGACGCCGTGCCTTTGATTCCAAATTTAGTCGACCATTTCTTTGCCAATCCGACCGGGCATATGGACACGGTCAAGTGCCATCCGTGGAACGTTGACGGTCGCGCTCTGCTGCTTGGTGACGCAGCCCACGCCATTGTGCCTTTCTTTGGCCAGGGTGCCAATTGCGGATTTGAAGATTTGAGCATTCTTGAAGAGTGTATCGACGAGCACATCGCGCGTGGCGGCAGTCTCTATATTGATCATCGTGGCACCCCAGTCAGCAAAGATGAAAATGAGAATAAACGCCGCCGTACAAGAGATGGTGTTTTTAACTGGCAAATGATCTTTGACGAGCTGGTCAAGCGCCGCAAGCCAAACTGTGATGCAATTGCAGATATGGCAGTAGAGAACTTTATTGAAATGAGAGACAAGGTGGGCGACCCCAAATTCTTGCTCGGCAAGGGTGTCGAGAAAGTTTTGGAGAAAGAATTTGCCGGTGCCTACCGCTCGCGCTATTCGCTGGTAACCTTCAGTAATCATCCGTATAAATTGGCTCTGGAAGCCGGCATTGTTAACGATGAAATTTTGGCTGAACTGTGTAAGGGTATCGAAAAACCAGAGCAGGTTGATCTGGTGTTGGCCAAAAAACTAATTGAAGCTAAGTTGACGCCTCTACTGGCTCAATATGGCGTGGGCAGTGAAGCCGTGCCGGCATTATGAACGAACAACTGCCTGTTGCTAAGTTTCCGGCAACTAAAATAATTGTTGCCATCAATATAGTTATCTTTGTAGCCATGGTAATTGTCTCTGGAGGCAAGGCGGCCACAACTCCCACTACGCAAATGCTGCAGGAGTGGGGCGCTAATTTTGGCCCACTTTCGTTAAACGGTGAGTGGTGGCGTCTGTTTTCTTCTATGTTTTTGCACATTGGCTTTGTGCATATTGCATTTAATATGGCCGCCCTCTGGAATCTAGGCGAGTCAACGGAAGGCGCCTTCGGCACGCCGCGAATGCTTAACCTCTACCTGTTATCTGGCTTAGGTGGCTCGTGTTGCAGCATGCTTTTTAACCCGGGTGTGACATCAGCCGGGGCATCTGGAGCTATTTTTGGCATCTATGGTGCTCTGTTTGCTTACTTCTTTGCCAATCGCAAAGCCATGGGAAAAGAGGCTTTTTTAGCTGGTACAAAGTCTGCTACAGCTTTTCTGGCGCTCAACATCGTTATGGGTATTGCTTTCCATTTCGATAATTTCTGCCACGTGGGCGGGTTAATCACTGGTTTTATTCTCGGCAGTTTTTACTTACCAAATCCGACACATCAATTTTCTAAGCATCCAATTATTGGAACGCTACTGGTGATGGGCTCTATCGTTGGACTTTTTCAGTACGCTAAAACTATTCCATTTGATGTTAATGGTAACTATTTCACCGCTTATGCTCATAAGTTGATTGATCAAGGAAAATACGATCAAGCAATAGTTTTGCTCGAACGGCGCTTGCAGAAAGCACCTGACGATAAGCAAGTGGCGGAGTTAGTTCGTATTTTGCGTATTGTGGTGGCAAAAAATAATCTGCGTTATCAAAGTGGTACTGGTCGTTAGGAAAAAATCCTTGCGCAAGTTTTTTTTGCTAAGGTTCAGCGGTAGGTTGTGTCATTTAAAAACTAGAACGTATACGTTCTAGTTTTTCGGGGAGACTGACATTGCGATTAATCTTCGCCGGAAAGGGCCCTGGTTGCTGCGTAGTCAGCTATCACTGCCGCCTGGTCTGACGCTCCAATCATATGCGCGTGCTGTTCTAATCTTTTCAGCTCGTGCTTTGATTTGTATTTTAAATCGTCAGTACTGAAATTAGGATTTGTCAAAATTACAGTTCGATTGGTGTAAGAAAGAACATCGGCAGCGCAAAAGGCTAATATCGTAAAGCTTGCATAGCCAAATAATATGAAAAATGGGTTGCCCCAATAGCCAAGCTTTATGGCAACAGCAGCAGCGAACGCCGTTAAAAATAACAGCGTCGGCAAAATGCCAAATAGTTTGTAAGTCGTCTTCAACTAGCTAGATAAATTCCACGCCAGAACTTCACTGAGAAAATCTTTCATTGATTGCCACGAGCGTTTGTCGGCTGCTGCGTTGAACATCAGACCATTTTCCGGCATGTTCATCGCTGGGTTAGTGAAGGCATGGCCGGTGTGGCCATATGAGTGCAGCTGCCAATCTGCTTTGGCATCAGTCAGTTCTTTGGCAATATTTAGTGCCTCTGCTGGTGGTGCCATTGGGTCGTCGAAGCCGTGCAAAATCAATATTTTTGCTGAGATTTCTGCTTGTGAGCCCAAGTTTGGCGGATCGAACAGGCCGTGAAAGCTGACTGCGCCTTGCAGCCCGGCTGGAACGGCGCGGGCAAGATCGATGGCACAAAGGCCGCCGAAACAATAACCGATAATCGCCATTCGATTGCCATCCACGGCAGGGTGCGCCTGCGCCGCCATGTGTCCGGCCAACAATCGTTTGCGCAACATGGCCCGGTCGTCCATAAATGGCTGCATCAATTTACCGTTTTCGTCCATGGAGGCCCCAGTGCGGCCATGCCCATAGTTGTCCAGGGCAAAAGCCGTGTAGCCCAGCTCGGCCAGTTTGTTTGCTTTTTCACGGACAAAATCGTCTTGTCCACCCCACGCATGGCTTATGAGCACACACGGGCGTTTTTCATCATCCGGTTGAGCATAGGCTGCGTAACCCTTACAGGTGGTCTCGCCGTCGGTATATTCCACAGTCTCAGTACGCATTGGCCCTCGCGAAAATTAAAAATGAGGCCTTAGTTTACCGTATTTAGACTTGCTGATAGGCCATGTATACGCGCTTCAAGATTTCAGCGAATTGGTCTGGAGATTGGGCGCCAGAGGCAATGACGTCGCCCTCGATAACAAAAGCAGGCACACCGCTAATTCCGAGGCGAATTCCAACCTGCTCTTCTGCCTTAACTTCGCTGGTGCCCTCGTTAGATGCCAAAAATGCCGTCACTTCGTTCTCGTCGAGCCCGGCTTTAACGCCAATTGCCACTAAGATATCGGTGTTTCCGATATCGGCCGCTTCTTCAAAATATTTTTTAAACAGCAAATCAGCCACGGCGTCTTGTTTGCCTTTGGGTTCGGCAAACCACATCAGACGGTGGGCATTAAATGTGTTTGGAGTGCGCTCAAGTTTTTCGAGATTGAATTTGAGGCCGTCTGCGGCAGCTTTTGCCGTTATCTCTTGGTCCATTTCTTGTGAGCGCTCCCAGCTGCCAAATTTACAGGTGCGATATTCTTTGCGGCACATTCCTTCCGTCGGCATGGTGGGGTTAAGCTCGAAAGGCCGCCAAACCACCTGAAAATCGACACTATCGCCCAATTGTTTCAGCGCCTTGTCGAATCGAGCTTTGCCGATGTAGCACCAGGGGCAGACAATGTCAGAATAAATTTCCAGTTTCACCGCAGGCTCCTTTGGTATCGCGCTTACCGTCTCACTCTAGATAGTCTAGACAATGCTGCCGTCCTTTTCGTTGAATATTAAATTTTGGAACTTTTAGGTAGACTGACCAGTCAGTTAAGTCGCTGGAGCTGGGGCCCAAAAAGGAGACATTCCATGCATCTTTCAAATGACAACACAGTAGCAACAACTTTCACAGGGCACACCCCTGAAGAAACGTGGTTGGCCACCCTGAGTGAGCAATACGGCGTTGAGCCCGTAATTGTCAAAAAGAGAACACGAAGACTGCGTCGTATGCAATCGCAAAATTTTGTGCAGCGAGCTGTTCATAATGTAATTGAATTATTTACTGGCCAGAGAGAAGTTGCGTAGCTTGCCGAAAACTAAACACACATTTTCAACCGCTCTTTTAGATCAGCGGCTGAAGCAATGCGTGTTGAAAGATCAAGTGCAGTCATATCTGCCACCACTTTGCTCAGACTTTCTGAAATATTCGCATCGATAGCGCCTGGAATTGATTGCGAAAGTGGCACTGGCTCTTTGCCGGTGAGCAAATAGTGCAGTGTTCCACCCAGTGAATAAATGTCGCTCTGCGCCAGTGCCTGCCCGCGAAATTGCTCGGGCGAAATATAACAATGTTTGCCCACCAGAGTAGCGGTGGCATTGGCAATTAATTCGTTGGCCACTCCAAAGTCGATGATAATGGGCACGTTAGTACTGGCCAAAATGATATTTTCAGGTGTGAGATCGCGATGCAAAATCGGGGGATTCATACTATGCAAATAGCTTAGAGTGTCTGTTAAAGATTGAGCCCAGGCAAGCACTTCGCTTTGTGGGCGAGGGCCATTTTCGCGCACCATTTGTCTGAATGTTTCGCCGGCGATATATTGCAATAGCAAATACTCTCGTTCATTTTCGCGAAAGGCTCTAATCACTTGAACGATGTTTGGGTGGTCCAAGCGCTTGAGCAAATCAACTTCACGTCTGAATAATTCATACGCCTTTTGCTTGAGCTCGTCTTTGCTCTGGCTTGGAATGATAGATTCTTTGAGTACATACAAAGTATGTTTGTCTTCCTGCACAAGATACACAGCAGATAGGCCGCCAAAAGCAATTTGTCTTATTACAACGAGCCTGCCTGTATCTAGTACTTCGCCTGGCTCTAGTGGTATGAACGCCGCTGCGGTAAAGCGGCTATCTAATTCGTCACCAAGCATCTGGCGATGACTACGTTCTCTGCCTGGCAGTGCGAGCATGGCAAATTTTTGTTGAAGCGATTCGAGCAGTGGGTTGCGTGCATTCTGAGGCAACCACATTTCGGCGGCCAGGAGCAATTTTTCTGCATCTTGTGGAGTCATTGCGCCAAGTTTGAGTTTGTAGTTTTTGTTGTCGACTGTGTGAATTTGCAACTGCAATTTTTCGTATGCATCATCAATGTTGCCTACCACAATCATGCTCGCAACTTTTGACCAGGCGATATTATTTTTGAGACCGTTTAGTAAGGCTAAAAACATTGGCAGTCGCAATCCGGTGTCGTTAGCTATGAGCTTGCGATCTGTTGCAAGCAGGCTAACTGTGGCAAAAGCACCGATGTAGCTGACAGCGCTGATCACAAGACCGATTGCTTTTAGAGGGTCTGACCACAGTTGATTAAACATGACAATGAATTGGGGGGGTTGAGTAAGCAGATAAAATATTCCCAAAACAACTACAAAGGTCAAGTAGATCGCCGGCACAATGAGCCAGGCCGGTGATGACAGTACGCACAACCATGTGACCAATGTTGCCGTTTTGCTTCGGTAGCTAATTACAACATTTTCGTTAGCCAAGTTCACTTTCCTTTAAAAGGGCGCGACTGATGTCAGCTGCGCTCTCAGGGCGTTTCTGTTCTTCAAATTCTGTCAGCGTACTAATCAGCTCAGCAAGTTCGCCACGCAAAATTACATTGCCACCAATAGTAGTGTCAAGCTGTAATTTCGACAAAGGCGTGGGCTCACATGCTGAAAGTAAATAGAACAGTGTCGCACCCATAGCATAGAGATCACTGCGCTCAGTGGCCTGCCCGCGGAACTGCTCAGGCGGCATATATGCATGTTTGCCCACAACAGCTGAGGTCACGTGCTCAGTTGTATTTTGTGCGACACCAAAATCGATCAGTTTGATTTTGCCGTGTTCATCGAGCATTAGATTGTCTGGTGTAAAATCCCGGTGAATCACCTTCTGCCCGTGCAAATAATCGAGAATTTCGCACATTTGTAAGGCAAAATCTCTGACTTCTTCTTCACTGAAATATCCGTTTGTTTGCACGAGACTTTTAAGGCTTTCACCGTGTACTCTTTCCATTACTAAAAAGCCGCGGCTGCCTTCCACGAAAGAGTCAACGACTTTTACCAGGCCAGGGTGGTTGAGGTTGGCTAAAAAATCGGCTTCTGCCTTGTACTTCGCGTACTGTGCGAGATTTTTCTCAATGTCGTTAAATGTGGGAAGGATTGATTCTTTGACAATTAAATCGACATTCTTTATATCGAGATTATTTAGATCAATATTTTCGGCGTCGCCCCTATTTGAATGCGAGGCCAGATAAACGGTGCTCTGGCCGCCGAGCATAAAGCGGTCGATAATTTTATAGTGTCCGTCTTTAATTGTGTCTCCTGCTACAAGGGGCACCAGGGCTTCTGAATGCGGCGCCTTGGTAATTCCTGATAGCCAGATGTCGGTAAAACTCGATTCTGTTGGCGGCCTGAGCATGGCAATGGCGTTTGAATCTATGGCCACATGCGGCGCATATTTTTCGATTGCTTGAGCCAAAACCCCTCTTTGTGATGCACTGCCAAGCGCTTGAAGATCAATTGAGAAACCATGCCCTGAGGCGCTTTCAATTTTTACAAGATTATGTTGCTTGTCACGACTACCTGTCTTTTGCGACAAATTGATCTTGTCAATTTCTGACCATTTGATTTGCCCCAGTTGTTTTTTCAAACCCAGAACCGCTAGCTCTAAGCTCAAGCCGTTGTCGGTGATGGTCAGTCTGTTAGCGCCTAAGCAGTATGGCAGAGCCAGGGCTCCTAGAATAGTGACTGCAATTAAGCCAAGCATACCGGTAGCGTGAGTTGCTCCGGCTGCAGCCACATCACCGGTAGACAGCAGCATCTGAAAGAAGAGTTTTATGAACGGGCTGGCGATAGACCTTAATTGATGCCCAAGTGGATTGTTGGTGTAAGGCATCAGGTGCATTACAGAATAGAGAAAAGTCACCATTAGCGAGCAAGTGCAGATCCATGCCATCCAAAAATAATTTTGATAGCCGGCCAGCATTTGTATAAACTGTCCGAACAAAGGGCGGGTATCATAAGCTAAGTGCATTTTACCGCTTAATGTAAATACTTTACTTGTAACTGCATTATTGAGCGCGTTGCGGGCAGATGTTGAAATTTTTGCATGAGGAGCATTCTGCTCAATAGCCCTCAGCAAGCGCAGTCTGTTCTCTATCTTTAAATTTGAAAGGCTGATGGTTTCTTGTTTTACTTTCTCGCCTTTCTTAAAAAGTAGCACCACTTTATCTGCTTTGTAGTCACTACCTGTGGTGTCTACCTCAAGCAGGTCTGCGCTTTTGTATTGCGGACCGAGAGCGAAACGAAAATGGTTATTGCTCACATAGAGTTTTTTACTTAGTAAGGCAATGCATATGGCAGTGTAAACCAAGGGAAGGAGATTGAACCAGATGAACCGAAGCAGGTGTGAACTTTCTGGAATTGTCCAGTACACCAGGTAAAGTGGCAACGGCAGTACTAGAAGCTTAAGCAGTCGCCTCGTAACAGGGCGATGCAAGCCGATTGCATAAAGTCTTGGCGGCCGCTTTGGCGTCGACATTTTTATAGCTCGACCTTTTCATCGTATACATTGATAAAAGCTTTAACGCTCGGCGAAAACGCGGTGTCTAGCGGCTGGCTGGGCACCAGCGGGCGCATAGTTGCCGGCGTTATATTGGGCCATGTTGGGTTGAGCGTAATTTGCTTGAGGATAATTTGGCTGAGCGTAATTCTCTTGAGGATAAATCGGCTGTGCAAAGCTATTCTGCACAGAAGTGTTTTGCTCAAAGTTTGATTGTGGATAGTTTTGAGGAACTGTAGCAGAAGCGCGGGGTTTTGAGCCGAACCCTTGCTGGGAGGCATACATGAGCTGCTGATCAAAAGTAGCTTGCGGCCGATTGGTGGGCATGCCGTCGGGTAGTGCAGCACTGGCTGCGGCCGGTGCGGTGATTTGGCCAACATTGTCGCGACCGACAGCCTGAGCCTCTCTTTCTGCATCGACGCGCTTTTGCGTGACCCATGGCAATTCGATGCCGCCGTCACCCCAATTGATAATAAAAGGCAATAGCATGATCAGGAAAACCACGAGCGCCCCAATTATGGGAACGATTGTAGGATTCGGTAATGAGGTAATGGGCTTGTTTTTCTCGCCTTGTAACGCGCTGCTCCAACCAGGTGATTGATCAGGGTGGTGGCCAGGAAGACCGCCACCGCCGTTATTATGACTCATTCAGTGTCTCCGCCATGACCGTTATATATTAACCGCAGTATCGGAAAATATATAATTATTTCTCGCGCTCAGTGGGAATTTCCCCGCCCCAGTCTGATGATCTGGTCGGCCATGGGTCTGGTGGTTTTGATTAATTTGGCATTGGGCAGGTCGGTGGAATTCATTTTCTCTTTGGCCTGCTCTGCTGAACGCCCGCCTTGTATGTGTCTTTCCAGCAGGCGGGGTTTAATTTCGCTCAAGGTGCTTTCGATGTACCAAACCTCGTCTAGCAGAGGCTTGATGTTCAGCCACGGATTGCTGGCCAGCAATAGATAATTGCCTTCGACAATTAAAAGTTTGTGTTGAGGTTGCACGCGAATGGCGTTGTCGGTGGGTTCTTCGGTGGCACGGTCGAAGGCAGGGCAACCAATTGTGGTGGCAGCTTGTTCGCGCAAAGCTTTCAATAATTCGATAAATGCATCAGCGTTAAAACTGTCGGGAATGCCCTTTAATTCCCACAGACCCCAGGCACTGAGCTCGGCATTGAGACGATGAAAGCCATCCATCGGCACTACTATGGCCAATTCATTTTGCATTATTTGGTTGATTGTTTGGGCCAATTCCAAACTCAATGTGCTTTTGCCTGATGCTGGAAAGCCAGTGATGCCGAGCAAATAACGCTTGTCTTTGCCAAGGCTCGTGATTTTCTCAACGAGACTTTGGAGAATTTCGACTGGCAGTTTTTCACTTAATGACATTGGTTATATATTTGAATGTTTTGGGAAAAGTTTTTGCCAGGCTGGCATTGTAAGGCACTGTCAGCAAGCGTGGATCAGCCGCGAAGGAGAACAGTTCGGCAAACAATTCAGATTCACCGGCGCCGTCGCCCTGAGTGTAATAGGGGAATGTGTTTTTTTGCGTATTGGTGAGACACTGTAGATCTTCTGTATAATTTCTTGTATAGACCGGGTTCTGCGAAAGATTACGGCGGCAGTGGTCGAATGCGTGACCCATTTCGTGCAGCATCGATGCGCAAATTTCGGGATTTTGCCTGGGCACGCTGCTCTTCCATGAAACTCTTTCAGATATCAGAATTAGCTTTGAATTGCCGCGGTACATCGCCGGACAATTTGTATAGCCGCCTCCGTGAACGTAGCCACGCGGCCTTTCCATAACCAGATCGGGATCGGCTTCCACCATTCCGGGAGTGACCATCACTTTAACACCAAAATCTTTTAATTCATCGCGAATTTTTTTCGGCACGATTTTTAAAGCACGATCGACTTGCGACAGAGCAAAGTTAGTATCAGCTGTGGTTCTTTTTACTTCAATGAGAGTTTTGTCGATAGATGCAGGATTAAAGTCTTTCGGAACAGCAGTAGGATAAAGCGCCTCCTCTTGCTGCTTCTTCTTCTCTTCTTCAGCCGCTACTGCGTCATTGACTGCGGGGGTAACTGATTTTTTTGTGGTTGGAACCTCGGTATTTCTAGCTGCTCCATTCAGGCTTGCCAGGCCTGAGTTGGCATAATTCGCTAGTGCCGTATTTGGTGCTAGAGCGGCAGTGATTTCGTAGTGCGTGCGTGCTTCTCGTGTGCGGTTGAGTTTAATTAGAGAGTTGGCCAGGTAATAGTGGGCAGTGGCGTCGCGTGAAAGAGCAGCTGTACAGGCACCTTCCAGTAGAGTTGTGCAACGCTGATAATCGCCCTTGTTGTAAGCTTCGATGCCCTGCCGCAAACTTTGGTCTGGTGCGGCCAGGACCCCGCTGTCTAGAACAACGGGGCCCAAAAGGGCAAGTAAAGCTACAGTGATTGTCGCCCGTTTCATTTATTGTTTGGCGGCTTCGATTTCGATTGTCACCGGCACTTCTTCGCCCAACATTACGCCACCGCCGTCCATGTTTTTGTTCCATGAGATGCCAAAATCTTTGCGCTTAACTTTGGCGGTGGCGGTGGCACCAGTTCTGGTGATGCCTTTTGGATCTTTGATAGCCTCAGCAGGACCTTCCACGTCTAGCGTTACAGCTTTGGTGACACCGTGCATCGACAAGTCGCCAACGACGGTGAATTTGCTCTTGCCGGCGCCTTTGACGCTGGTCGATTTGAAAGTAATTTTTGGATATTTGGCGGCGTCGAAGAAATCGGCATTCTTCAGGTGTTCATCGCGACCTTTATCACCTGTGTCGATAGAGTCTACATCGATCTCTGCGTCAATTTTGACGCTCTTCACGTCCTTACCGTCATAGTCGATTGTGCCGCTGACTTTTGAAAAATGCCCTTTAACGTTTGAAACCATTAAGTGGCGAATTTTGAAACTGACATCGCTGTGTGGTGTATCGATTTTCCAGACAGTTGATGCTGCTGCCGCTGGAGCTGGTGCGGCTTTTTTGGTTGCAGGGGCGGCCCAGGCATGGTTGGCTGATACCATGCTGACAAGAGCTAGTGCTCCGCAGATTGATTTTATTGACATCTGTAACTCCTGAAATGATTTACGCCCTAACGAGGGTATACCTTTATAGTGCACATGATAAGTTTACGTAGAGTTTTTACCATTTTGCTACAGCTTGGTCGATAACCCAGCCTTGCTGTAACATAAAAATCTGTAGTGACGTTCGCCTGGAGGCAACCATGGGAAAAGAACAAGTCAAAAAGAAAGAGACCAAAAAGAAGGCCTCTAAGACAATGAAAGAGAAGAAAGCAGTCAAAACTGAGAAGAAAGCTGGCCGTTAACTCTGCGCTGTCTGTTTAATATTTGAAGCTCAACTGGTTTGGGCGGGATGATGGCGTGGTTGCGCAAAGCACCGTAAATTTATAACAGGCGCCGCCAATGTTCCTCCTTTCTCCAACGCTATTAGTTCGATGCTCGAAGCCACTCGCCCTTGTGTATCTCCTGCTCGCCCTTTCTCTGCCGTGGCCCATTTTCGAATGGTTTTTGATGTCACCATTTGGTTTCAGCTACGGCTCGTTACTTTATATGCCTTTGGCAATGGCCTCAATGCCTATATTATTGGGCGCACCGATCGTTGCGCTTCGAAAATCCTGACCAGAGTGAATTTTGAGATTTAGCCACCAGGTGCAGGTTGCCGAAATTGCGAAAAATGGACATCTAACATTGTAATTACATCGTAATTACGATGTTAGATGGTCATTTTGTGGATATTCAGAAGCCCAAGCCGAGCGTCATACTAAACGCTATTTTTGATCCACAAACAGACCATATCCGACACCATGCACGTTGCGAATCATCGAAGTATCTGAGTCGCCGTCAAGTTTTTTACGCAGACGTTTAATACATGTGGTTAGCGCTTCTCGTGTTGAATCAGACTGGCATGGCCAGACGCTATCGAGCAATTTGTCCACGCCGAACAATTCACAGGGATGCCGCATCAAAAATTCAAGCAGGGCAAATTCTTTGGGCACCAGTTTAATTTCTTCGTCGCCTAGAGTGACTTTAAAATCTTTGGGATCCAGGCGCAGCTTGCCCACTTCCAGAACATCACCAACAAGCACTTGGGGCCGCCGCAAGAGCGCCCGTATTCTTGAAGTCAATTCGCGACTGTCGAATGGCTTGGTCAAATAATCATCGGCACCAGCATCAAGCCCTTCCAATTTGTCTGACAAATCGCGACGTCCGGTGAGAAATAGCACCGGCGTGATGCCACCACGGCTGCGAAATTCCTTGAGAATGCCGAGGCCGGTTACTTCAGGTAAATTCCAGTCAAGAATAATCAGGTCAAAAATGTATAACTTTACCTGGCTCAAGGCATCGGCGCCGTTGTTCACATGCTCGACCAGGTGATTTTCGCGAGTGAGACACTGCACGATTAGATCGGCCAGTTGTTCGTCATCTTCAACGATCAGAATTTTCGCCATCATTCCCCTTACTGGAGAGTTAAATTACTGGAGATTCAATTAACTGGAGATTTAATCAGCCCAGTTTAACTGGCCGTGCTTGATAGTATTTGTTGTGGGATGCCAGGGTAAACCAGAATGTGCTGCCTTTTCCTTCCACAGATTCTACCCCAATCTCGCCTCCGTGCTGCTCAATGATCGCTTTGCATATAGCCAGGCCCAAACCGCTGCCCCGATTGCTGCGCCCGTCCTCGTTTTTGACCTGGCTAAAGCGCTCGAAAATGCTTTCGGCCTTTTGGGCCGGAATGCCGCGGCCCTGGTCGCTGATAAGAACGCGAATCATTCCCTCCTTGGCCCCTTTGCCGTTCGGAGAATCGCCTGAGATGGGGCTGGCGCTCAGAACAATGCTTGACCCATCTGGTGAAAATTTAAGTGCGTTAGAAAGCAGGTTGACAACAACCTGAGTGACTCGTTCTGAGTCCATGTAGGCTTCTAGTTTGTCGTCAAGATGATTGACCAGTTTGATTTTCTGCTTTTTGGCAATCGCTTCAACGGCACCCACTGATGTATCAATGGCGCGTTTTAAAGATGCTTGTTCCATAATCAGCTCCACATAGCCGGCGTCGAGCTTTTCTAAATCGAGCAAGTTGTTGATTAGTGCCATTAAGCGGCTGACATTGTCTTGTGCGTTAGTTAGATTTTTCATCGCCTGTGGTGGCAACAAACCTTCGGCGTCTTCTTTCAACATCGAGTGAATCATTTGAATCGATGTCAGAGGAGTGCGCAAATCGTGTGATACCACCGCCACAAAATCACGTTTCATTTGCTCTAATTGTTTGCGTGCACCTACGTCTTGCACGACGCAATAGAGCAGCTGTTCTTCTTCAGACCAAGTTGCCGACCAGGCTGTATCGCAAATGGAATTATCAGCGCGCACCACTTTTACATCAAATCGACTGGAGCCTTGCTCCTCGATGACTTCCAATAATTTAGCCCGGGCTTCAGCTTTTTCTGATGGATCGAACAGGTCTATAGCTCTTCTGCCGACTATGTCTTCCTGGTCAAAGCGCCACATTGAGCAGACCGCTTCGTTAATGCTGGAAAAGATTAGTTGTTTGTCTAGAGAACAAACGATGTCGGCCACGTTTTCTAAAATCGCCAGTTCTTTGCGGCGCATGGTCGTGATGTCGCGATACATGCGATGATAAACCTTGTCGATTTGTGCCAGCTCGTCGTCTCCCAGAACCCTGCCTATAGGCGGTTTTCCAACGCTCATTCTTTGAGTATTTTGCATAATCAAATTGAGACGGTCGGTGGTGCTGCGATTGAAAAAATATGTTAAACCAAGGGCTAAACCCACACTTATCAATACTGAGCTGTAGAGAATGAAATGCAGAATTTGATCGTCTTTAAGCAGCTGTCCTTGTTTTTCTTTATCCAGCAACTCATTTTTACGAGCCAGGCCATCGGTAAGCTCCATAAATTCGTCAATGTCTTTTTGAATATTAGACCAGGCAATGGCAGCTGCAACTTTGTTACCGGCATCAAATTCTTTTTTAGCGCCAGAGAAAGCATGGTCAATTCTTGCAAGTAGCGAATAAAGCTTAAGCCAGGTTTTTTGATCCACACCTTTGCTTTCTTCCGCCAGCATTTTAATCAGCCCTATCTCTCTGACGATGGCGGCACTGAGCGATTTGCGCCGCGCCTCGTTTTCTGCTGTGTGATGTCCGCTGGCAATGATGACAAAATTGCAGCGTTGCAGCGTCAAGCCGGTGGCAGAGTTGACATGTGAGAGGACTTCGCGCGAATAGCTCTCCACCACTCGTGCTTTGTCGACGCGATCAAGTTGATACAAAAGCACAGTGACCAGTGCCACTTCGGCGATTACTGGAATGGCTACAATCAATGCAACTTTGCGAGACAGCTTCAATAGAAAGTGCCTTTCAATAGGCTTTTAGGAACTTCTATTTTAGCAGAATAGGGCCGGTACCATCACTCTGGAGTTTGCTCTTCGCGCTTGATCTTGCTTTTCAGGCGCTCCACAATCAGCGGATCGATAATTTCTAAAAAGTCGGATGGTTCAATGTTATTTGGCACCACTTTGCGCGCACCGCTTTTGATTGCTTGCAACTCAAGGGCATCGTCAGGCATAGTATCGAGACAAAATATAAATGGAATTGCCGCCAGATCTTGATCATCTTGCAATTCGCGCAGAAAAGATAAACCGTCGCCGTCGCTCATTTTGAAATCACTAACGATTAAGTCGGGCAAGTTCTTGTGCGCTAAAAACAACGAAAGTGACATAGCCGGGCTGGGCACAATCTGGTAGCCAAGTTGCTCTACGGCTGCGCGTGCCAGGTTAATGGTTTTAAGTGAAAGGCCGGCGATTAATAGTTTAGGAGTTTCCATTATGCTCAATAAAAAACGCAGCCTGCTGGCGGCTTAACTGAAACCTTAGGCAACTATAGCGTTTTTGACGTTCGTACACCAGAGTCGTTAAAATGTGGCCAATAACTCAAGTGTAAGTGAGGTTGGCGATGGAACGGCGTGTACTCGGTAAAACCGGAATGAATGTCAGTGTGCTTGGTTTCGGCGGAGCTGAAATAGGCTTTGAAGGCGCCGAGCAGGCGACGGTTGAAAAGCTACTTTCTGCAGCTATCGACCAGGGCCTTAATGCTATCGATACGGCTGAGTGTTACGTCAACAGTGAAGAAATGATTGGTAAAGCTGTTGCTAATCGCCGGTCGGATTTTTACCTCTTCACAAAATGCGGTCATGGTGCCACGTATAACGATGAGGCCTGGTCGGCGAAAGATATTGAAAAAAGTATTGACCGCAGCTTGAAACGTTTGCAAACAGACTACGTTGATCTTTTGCAGTTGCATAGTTGCAGCAGCGAGATACTTAAAAAAGGCGAAGTAGTCGAAGCCCTGCAAGCCGCCCAGAAAGCCGGTAAAACACGATTTATTGGCTATAGTGGCGATGGCGAAGATGCACTTCTGGCAATCAACATGAATGTTTTTGATACTCTGCAAACATCAGTTAGCATTTTTGACCAACAGTGTATCGATATGACTTTGCCATTGGCTCAAGAAAAAAATATGGGCGTCATCGCCAAACGCCCGATCGGCAATGCTGTCTGGCGTCATTCTTCCAAACCTGCAAATGAATATGTGCACGAATATTGGGACCGCCTGCAAAAGCTCAAGTTTGATTTTATCAATGTTGACGCGAGCAAGACGTCAGAAATAGCACTGCGCTTTACCCTTTCTGCGCCAGCGGTAACCACTATGATTGTTGGTACCACCAACCCGGATCGTTGGAAAGATAATGCTGACTTGATTGCTGCCGGAAAATTGAGCGAAGCTGAATTGACCGCCATTCGCGAGCGCTGGTACGAAGTAGCCGACCAGGGCTGGGTTGGCCAGGTTTAATTAGTCTTCGGTTTTAGCTTTAGGTTTGACAATTTTGACGGGCTCATCATCAGTTGCGCCCGTTTTAATTACAGCTGACACTGATGTATCTGCAGATCTGAGCACTTTGCGCAAATAACGGTCACTAGTTTCCCATGGCTTCGGACTGTAGCCGGTCAAGACCTTGAGGCGCTTTTTCGCTTTCAAACTCCAGTCTTCATCACCATATTGGCCGCTCAAAATTCCAAGACCATTAAAGGTCATTCCTTTCTCATCGCCAATTTCGTTACGTGCCACCATGAGCCACGACTTGATGCATTTATTGAATATTTCAGGATCTTTTTCTGCCTGATGCTGTAATTTCTCGTCTAGCGCTTCTGCGTATAGCACGCGCACTTCCATGTTGTCTTCATCTAATTTGATGGCTCTGTTTAAAAGACGAATGGCACGATTGTAATTGTTGTGCCGCATCAGTTGCTTGGCTTCGAGAAATAATGTGTGAGCAGTCTCGTGGGTAAAAAAACCGTTGCCCTCGACAGTCTTGGTAGGATCTTCGTTTGGCGGCTCGGAACTACGCGCCCCTTTGCGCACTGTTTCAACTTCCGCCGTTTCAATTTCGGCTTTTTCTGAGACAACCGGTGCTTCGTTTTTGATAATTGCTTTTTTAGCGGGCACAGCAGGCACGGCTGGGGCTTTAGCGGTTGTGGCGCTCTTAACCGTAACTTGCTTGGACTGAGTAAGAGTTGCCGCACTGCTGGTTGCAGGCTTTTTTACTGGTGAAACAGCATTGCTTGCCGGGACGGCCATGGCTGAGCCGGCAAATATCACTAATGACGAGGCGCAAATGGCGGCGCGAATGTCGGTGCGAATGTCGGTGCGGATGACTCGATATTTGAATTGTGATTGCCGTGGCACGACTGGCTAGCTCCTGTTATCAGAGCGGTGTTGTCAGGCTGACGCGCTCATCACAGCTGTATAAAGACACAATGATCCCATGTTGTCAACCGCAGGCGGGCCTGGCGATTAATAACGCGCATTAATTCAAGTTGACAGCGTCTCGGCTAGCCCATAACATCTATGGCTTACTGCTTTTCTGTAAAAAAAGCAACCGCACGAGGCCCCGAATAATTTGATTCGTCCAATGCAATGCAACTCGATTGTGATCGCTTTTGCACTGTGTATGGTGGCACAAAGTGCTGCTTGTGCCGAGAACAAAATTAAAATGGATTCGACTGCCGGAAGTGCTTCATGGTGTCATGGTGCTGTCACAGCTCCTGCTGCATGCGGGCCGATAAAAGGCGTTGTTGACGGTCTGCCTTTTGTTTGCGAGTCGGCACTTTGGAACAGCTTTAGCGTTACCTTCAAGCAAAGTCATAAGCGCTATTGCAAAGTCGTAGTCAATTTGATGCAATCAGAGAAGCCACTTAGCAACAAAAATTTTACCTCAGACGACAATAAGCGTGTGCAGATATATGTCTATACGCGCGAGTCAAATAAAGCAAAAGTAAAAGAAAAACATTTCACCAGTAAAGACAATTTTGGTCTCAAATTTAAGAATGGCAATCCGCGAGAAGATGATTCAGTACCTGGTGCGTTAACATTACGTTTGCCCGACGGCAGCTATGTTAATGGGGCTTTTCTTGCGCAAAAAGCGCCCCGAGTAATTTGGGATGACCAGGCCGTGCTGCCCTGATGGCTAAACTTTATGGTTAGACTTTATGGCTAAAAAAGACAGGCATGAGAATCTTGGCTGGGGTAATCGTGAGCCAAAGAAAGCAGCAGAGGGAGTGCCAGCTGCACCAAGTAAATTTGGTAATTTATTTGCTCGGCTTTTTTGCTTGCCCCACATATTAATTGGCATCTGGCTGGCCTATATGTGTTTCATCAATATAATGCCTGTTGCTTTTGGTACCGATATTGAGGGTCATGTTGAGACTCTGGCGCCCCGAGAAGGCAGAAGAAAGACAACTTATCACGTTACGTTCAACTTTCCCGACGGTGATAAAACCACCACCAGCAAGGCCACTATCGACCGGGCTTTTTATTTGTCGCTCAAAGAAGGCTCACCTGTGCCTGTGCGTTACTGGTCACTCGCCAAAGAGCCCACGGCCTATATTGCTTACCCTGGCCACAACCATTTCAACATGTTCTTGCTGTTTTTCACGTTGTTCTGGGATTCAATCATGAGCCTGATATTTTTTGCTTTCTATATTAGCCCGCTTATGGTGGCATTAGGTATTTGGAAAGCACCGGTCATTCCTTAGGCGTCTTTCAAGCACATTTCAACGAATTCTTTAAATGACCACGCGACGACCTTTTTGCTTTTATCTGGAAAATGACGCACTACTCTATAGCATCCATTTTTATCGTCATGATCAGATTCAAATAGTTCAATGTCAACGAAACTTTGATCTTGTTGAAACTCGCAAAATTTGACACACCCACCAGGTCGCAAGGCTCTCATTATGTCTTCTTCAGGCAAATTTTCCAAATCATCTTCTGAAATTGGTGTGCTGCAATCACGTACTTGTTCGAAGGGCAAAAACGTGTATTTTCCGCTGCCTAATGTGACACCATTGCAAATTTTGTAAAACCTCAATAAGTCGCCGGGAAGAGAGGGTCCAAAAAAATGAGTTTCTTCGAGAATTTTTTCCATACATTTGCCGTACGCATATACATCAAGCGGCGCAGTAGGTTTGTACTCAGCTAACTGCGAATACAGCTGGTCTAGAGCGGAAGATTTACGCACAGCCCAACCCAGCTGTGGACGTAATGCTCCAGAATCTGGATCTTGTGTGACGCCAAGAAATCCACCGAGAAATTCCATGGACTCAGATTGAGGCTCGTCTTGGTAGTTAATTTTAAAAGGTGCTTGTGAAACTCCGCTGGGAATGTTATTGCTCGAGATTACATTATCTGGTCTGTCAAAAAATGCCATAGCATCTTTTCGCACAACTTCGGTAACAAGGGGAGCATCAGGATCTCTGGCAAGCAGTGGATTTTTGTAGGTGCAATCTCCACTTCTCTTATTTTCTAAATAAGGGATCAGGTCAATAATCCAGCCATTAACGTTGTCATAACCGTAGGCATCATGTCGTTTATAAATGTTACTCCAGTGCTCTAGATTTATTTCGCCTTGCGAGGCTTTAACAAATTCATCGCCTAATTTTCTTAAATGCGGAATCCACCAATCAAGTTGATAGTCGCTCAAATACTCAATCTTGGCACGCATGCGCTGCCAGTCTGCAGGTGTTCCTTCTAGTGTAATTTCAGGAATACCACAGATGCAATAGACCTGATACTCGAAATAAGGTTGGAAGGCGTCCAGTAAAGCGACCTCACAGGCGGTGCGTTCGACCAGCTGAGTTGTCGAGAAATCTGATATCAGCTGATCGTATCTTGCCCCTACGGAGCTGCGCACTGCTGCCGACATAGAGTGGATAACGGAATCCCAGGCATTTTCGGGAGTGCCTTTAAGTAAATCGTCACGTCCTACTGTGAGAATCTGCTTGCCCTGATGCGAGACAAAAAGATGGCGCAGCAGTTCAGAATTATTCGTGATGTGACGTCCGAGGCCCTGAACGATGGTCACCCAGATCATGTCTGGCGACAGGCAAAGCGGCCGATGCTGACTAAAAGCAAAATGTGCCGCTGCAATTAGCGGATGAAAAGCAACGCCATTAATGCAATTTTGATTAAATCCAGAACAAGCTTCTATTTTTCTGTCGTCTCCAAGCAGTAGCGCCAGAGCCCGCTCGGTCTTAGATGTCGCCAGCCGATCTTTCGCCCGCTCGACTTTTTCAACAGCAAAAGTGATGCCGGGTTCTCCAGTTTTGGTTTGCATAGTCGCTCTCGTGCCTCACTGACTTTAAATTTCTATACCCCGGTGGGAGTACTGCAAACTTTTGCCGATTCTGAGTTTCGCTGAACTGGTGCGCAGAAGGGGCCGCGTTGACAACATGTATCATTTGTAATACAATCGATACATGTATTACGAGTGCATTCTATGACTACGTCAGTTCGTTTTTCCCCAGAAATTGAAGAGCGCCTTGATCGGCTCTCTAAAGAGACAGGGCGGAGTAAAAGCTATTACATCAAAGAAATGGTGGAGGGTACGATCGACGCGGTCGAAGATTGCTATCTCGCTGAAGCAACCCTTGAGCGCATTCGCTCTGGCAAAGAAGTGGTGCACTCTAGCGCATCTGTGAGAGAAAAGCTTGGCCTGGCAGATTAGCTACTCGGACACTGCCCTCAAGGAGCTGAAGAAGCTCGATAAAGGTATTGCAAAAGAAATACTCGATTATTTAGACAGCAAAGTTGCAATTCTGGATGATCCGACGACAGCCGGAAAGCTACTTACAGGAACGCTTGCGACTCTCTGGCGCTATCGTGTCCGCGACATGAGAATAATCTGCCATCTCGATAATGGTGAGGTGACCGTTCTCGTGCTGCGTGTTTCTCATCGAAGCATTGCGTACGACGACGATAAAGCTATCGCTAGAAAAACCGCAGCGGAAGTGAGAGCTTTTCAAAAAGCAAAGAAAAGCAAATAGCATTTGGGAGGTGTCCACATTTGCTTTTCAGATGTAGTTGATCCGATGAATCAGCAGGTGGGCCAACATACAGACCAACCTTCAATTTCTATTGCTTAAAATAGTGTCGATCTCGTGCTTAAGGTTGTTACGGAAAACTGCATTCAACGTGTATTCATCGGCCTTCACACTTTCCATTGAATCCGCAACACAGCGGAGCCAGGTAAAGTTATCACGGGCAGACTGAAAAGGCAGCGTCTCATGAATTAGCCACACGTCTATTTTTAAATAATAGGCGGCGGTGGAAAGACAGTCAAAGCAAGCATCCCAATTTCGACCAAAATATTCTGGAAATTCAAGACTTGTAGAAATTGTATAGCAGGGTGGTCTAGTATTTTAAACTGTCCACACTGCTTAGCCGTTTTACGGCTTCTTGTAACTAATCCGATAAATCACCCCCGCCAAGTCATCTGACACTAGCAAAGCACCATCTGGTGCCACTAATACATCGACTGGCCGGCCGGAATATTCTTGTTTTTCTTGATTGAGCCAACCTTCGGCAAATGGCTCGTATTTGAGAGCCTTGTTTCCATCAAGAGTTACGCGCATCACACGGCAACCGCTTTTTTTGCTGCGATTCCACGAGCCGTGTTCGGCTATAAAAACGTTGCCTTGATATTGGGGCGGAAACATTTTACCATTGTAGAAACGCATACCAAGAGCTGCAACATGGGCGGCCAGTGGCATCGCCGGTGGTGTGAAGGTTGTGTCTTTCGGCGTGCGCCAGCCAAAAAGTGGATCCACAAGATTCATGCCGTAACGGTAAGGAAAGCCGAAGTTCATACCGGCTTTTGGCGCGTGATTGAGCTCGTCTGGCGGAATATCATCACCAAGCAAATCGCGGCCGTTGTCGGTAAACCAGAGTTCTTTTGTTTGCGGGTGAAAATCAAAACCAACAGTATTACGAATTCCGCTGGCAAATAGTTCAAGATTGCTGCCATCTTTATTCATGCGCATCATCGATGCGTATATTTTTTTAGCCGGTTCGCAGGCATTGCATGGCGCGCCCACCGGCACATAGAGCTTGTCGTCGGGGCCAAAGCGAATATATTTCCAACCGTGATGTCTGTCTGGTGGAAATTGGTCGGTCACTACAGATGGTGCTGGTATTTTCGGCAACAATTTTTCAATATTGTCATAACGCAAAATTCGGTTAATTTCGGCCACGTACAAAGAACCGTTATTGAACGCTACTCCATTCGGGCAATCGAGATTAGATGCCATAGTCATGAGCTGGTCAGCGACGCCGTCTTTGTTCGTATCTCGCAGTGCATAGACTTTGCCGTTCTTATTGATTTTTGTGCCAACAAACAACGTGCCGTCTGGGCTCATGGTCATCTGTCTGGGGCCGTCCATACCGCTGGCAAAAATGCTTATACGGAAACCTGGGGGCAATTTAATAGAATTAGTCAAATCAGCTGGAGGTTGGGCGCAGGCAGCGTCTCCGGCCGTCAATGCTTGAAAAAGGCAGAGTACGACCAGGACGATTTTAGAAAAATGGAACCTGCCGCTCATATGTTAGTCACACAATTCACAATTCCCTTCCTAAGGTAAGTAATTATCATGGTTTTTCTCTGGCTTCCAAGCATCCTATTAAGCATTGGCCTCAGCATTGGTCTTACGGTTTTGCTCAACATGTTGCTTAAGAAATAGTTCTCGACTTTAAACCAGTTCTAAACTTCAAACCAGTTGAGCAGATCGATGGTGATTTTTTCACCTTCCGGTAAAAATTCTAATTGTTGATCAAAATGCATCAAGCAGTTGGCTTTTGCTAACCCTGTAAGCATGTGCGACTCCTGACCGGCGGCAGGCATCACGCTGAGATTGCCAGATTCTGTGGTCGAGACGACGCCGCGAACAAAGTCTAGTCGGCCTGCTTTTTTCTTTAAATTGCGTCCAACTGATGCGGTAAAACGCTTCGGTTTGCTATCGACATTTTGCAATTTCATAATCGCCGGTCTGACAAATAAATTGAATGTCACCAGCGCCGATACCGGATTTCCTGGCAGTCCAAATACCAGTTTGCGATCGCTGACTGAGGTATCGCTGGTATTGCCTTCAGCCACGCCAAAATATACAGGCTTGCCGGGTTTGATGGCAGTACGCCAGAAGACTGTGTCTACGCCCAGATCTTCGCAAACGTCTTTAACATAATCATATTCGCCCACAGATACTCCGCCGGCTGAAATGATCAAGTCAGATTTTTCAAGTGCTTCTTTTATTACTCTAGCTGTTTCCTGACGGTCGTCTCGCACGTGATAGCGTATGACTTCAGCTACGCCCATGGCATTTAACGCAGCCACCAGAGCAAAAGAATTAGAGTTGTAGATTTCGCCTTCGGCGAGAAGTTCACCGGGTTCTTTTAGTTCGTTGCCGGTGGCTATGACAGCCACTTTCGGCGCGCGATAGGTTTGAAATTGGGTTATGCCAAGTGTAGCTATTAAGCCGACAATTGGTGGAGTAATTAGTGTGCCGGGCGTTAGCACTATTGCACCAGCTTCGATTTCTTCACCTTGTAAGCGAATGCTTTCGCCAATTCTGGTTTTGCAAGACACATGAATATAATCGCCGTCAGGTCGACAATTTTCTTTCATCACTACAGCTTCAACCGTGCCCGGCACCGGTGCTCCGGTGAGAATGCGCACGCATTCACCAGGGTTGAGGCTGCCGAATGTTTGAGCTGAACCGGCGGCAACTTCACCAACCAATTTCAGTTTTGCTGGTGCATTCGGCGAAGCGGCAAGTAAATCTTCTACGAGTACGCCAAAGCCATCTACGGCAGAATTATTGAATTGAGGCAAATCGAAACTGGCTTTCAGCGGCTCTGCCAGAACTTTTTTTAAAGCTGTGCTCAGCGTGCTGGTTTCGCTTGCTAATGTCTGACAATTATCTAGTATGGCTTTTAGCGCTTGCTCGTATGTCAGCATTGAATCTTCTAGTATAGGTGCGCAATCACTTTCACTTTTATTTTTACTTTCACTTGTCACTTTTCACTTTTCACGCCTTTCTTGCTATGTTTATGGCCTTCACCCTCAAGCATTTTGAAAGCGTGATTGATGGCAGGAAAGAGCACGGTCATGCCATCTTGCGCGGCTCCCAGTGAGCCTGGCAAGCTGACAATTATGGTTTTATTTCTGACGCCGGCAACAGATCTTGACAGCATTGAAAACGAGTTGCGATTTTGACTATAGTCGCGAATTGCTTCCACCACTCCAGGCAATTCTTTTTCGATTAAACGTTTGAGGGCATCTGGAGTATTATCGCGCGGGCTGATACCGGTACCACCAGTGGTGATCAGCAGATTGACTTTCAAATCATCGCAGATGCGCCGTACTTCTGGCACGATGGCTGCTTCGTCATCTGCCATCACCAGATAGTCTGTAATTTCAAAACCTCGGGTAAGTAGTTCGGCGGCGATATATTTGCCTGAAGTGTCTTCTGCTTTTCCGGCAGCAACACTATCAGAAAGTACGAGTACTGCAGCTTTTAAAAATTTTCCATCAACGACTGGCGGCGCCGCATAATCGCTTTTGCCTCCGGTTTTGCTTAAAAGTGTGATCGATTCAATTTCCATTAAATCGTCAACCATTTTGGCCATATCGTAAATGGTTAAAGCGGCTACAGAGGCGGCTGTTAGCGCTTCCATTTCTACACCGGTTTTGTAAATGGCTTTGACTTTTACTTCAATTTCGATAGAGTTTTCGTCTAATTGAAATTCAACTCCCACAAAGTCAACTGGCAACGGGTGACAATACGGAATAATCTGGCTGGTGTTTTTAGCGGCTTGTATAGCAGCTACTTTAGCTACAGCTAGTGGATCACCTTTGGGTAAAGTGCCGGCTTTGATTTGCGTGATAGTGTCAGGGCTAACTCTCAATATTGCTCTAGCCACAGCTGTTCTCAGTGTATTTACTTTTTGCGAGACATCGCGCATCGCTCACTCTCCGATTACTTTAGCCGCCAATTTCAATCATGGCCCGATTATCGCCGGCGGCAATTTCTTCTGCCGGCGGATGGGCTTCTGGTTTTTGCACCAGAGAATATAAAATCATTCCTTCAAGATCGTTGTCGCTGGCCCCTTTGCGCATGGCGTCGCGTAAATTGATCTCGGCCGGATAAAACAAACATGATTTTATCGAGCCATCATTTGTCAATCGCAATCTGTTGCAGGTCGAGCAGAAAGAATCAGACATTGAAGTGATGAAGCTGACTGAGCCACCGCCAGCAATAGCATAATCTTTTGCCACAGCTGAAGGGTCGGTTTCTATGCGCGTCAATTCATAGTGCTGTTCAATTTCGGCCAGCATGTCTTTGTAGGTGACAACTTTTTCGCTGGTCCACTGATTATCTTTAAAAGGCATATATTCAATGAAGCGCACATTGATTTTGTGTTTGGCGGCAAAGCCAGCAAATGCAAGCACTTCATCGTCGTTGACGCCGGCCATGACCACCATATTTATTTTCAAGCTATCAAAGCCGCATGCGATGGCTGCATAAATTCCTGCCATTACTTGATCAAATTGATCCATGCGAGTAATAGCAGCGAAGCGCTCTTTCGAAAATGTATCAAGGCTGATGTTGAGCGCGTTCAGACCCAACTCTTTTAGCTCGTTAGCGTGGTCGGCCAGCAGCGTGGCATTGGTGGTCATCGCTAAGGTTTTTAGTTCGGCAATGGCACCAAGATCGCGTACCAGCGTGCTCAAGCCTTTTCTTACCATGGGTTCACCACCGGTAAGTCTAATTTTCGTAATACCCATTCCGGTGAAAATGACAGCCAGTCTGGTTATTTCTTCATAGGTCAAAAGTTCGTTGCGTTTTTTCCATTCTAAACCTTCATGCGGCATGCAATAAAAGCAGCGTAAATTGCAGCGATCTGTGACCGAAATGCGCAAATATGAATGTACTCGGCCGAATGTGTCAATTAGTCTATTTGTGGCCATGGCTGGCCTCACTGTGGCAGGCAGCAGCGTTATTTAAATGCTGGCAATTGACCCAACTTGAGCTTCCGCCGGCGTAGGTTTCTTTTTTCCAGATTGGCAGTCGAGTTTTTATTTCGTCAATGATATAACGCGAAGCTTGATAAGCCTCGTGCCGATGGGCACTACAGACGGCGACGAAGACTGCCATGTCGCCTACTTTGAGCTCGCCCACACGATGCACGCATACGGCATTCAAAATGCCAAAATTAGTGCTCGCTTCTGCCAAGATTTTTTCTGCTTCAGTCACACCAAGAGTTTCGTAGGCTTCATACTCAAGAGCAACTACCGCTTTACCTTCGTTGTGATTGCGCACAATTCCTTCAAAACAGACTACTGCCCCGGCTCTGTCATCTTCAAGACTTTTCTTCAGCGGCTCAATTTCAATTTTTTCGGCAGCAAATTTGAACATATCAACCACCGGCCACAGGTGGAATAAATACTACTTGAGCGCCCTCTGACAGCTGTTCTCGCCAATCGACAAAGCTGTCGTTCACAGCAACGCGCAGCTGATCTTGTTTGAGTGAAAAACCATGAGTGGTGGCAAGGCTGTCGTAGAGTTCGCTCAGTGAGGCGGCTTCGGTGCTCAATTGCTCGCTAGCGGCGCCGCGTTGATCTCTTAAAATGGCAAAGTAGCGCACCGTCACGTTTACGGTTACCATGTCTTTTTCGGCGCCTTTATTTACAGCAATTTCCATCACACCCTGCCCCTGGCCCATCAGCGCTTGCCATCATCAGCTTAATCTGCGGCCCTGCTGGCAATTATATACTGTGTGCTCTGTCCAGCAGTCATAGTATTAGAGCATTGGAGCATCGCGTTCATGCCTGAAGTCAAAAGTGAATTTGTCAGCGAAATAGCCCGTGAAACAGCTAGTGGCGCCTGGCCGTCTCCTATTGCCGCAGAACAGGTGGCTCGCGGAGCGCTCAGGCTCAGTCAAACGGTTTACGACAGTGATGGCGAAACCCTTTACTGGCTCGAAGGCCGGCCATCGCAAGGCGGGCGCACTATTTTAGTCAAGCGCGTAAAGTGCGGCGGGGGCGATTACAAAAGTAGCGACATCAACCAGGGCGAAGACAGCATTCGCAGTCTGGTACACGAATATGGGGGTGGAGCCTTCGGCGTCGAGAGCGGCGCAGTCGCTTATTCTAATTTTGTCGACCAGCGCGTTTATCTGGCCGCGGGCACCAAACATCAAGCTATCAGTGCTGCGCACGAGGGCAATACTCACAGATACGCCGATTATTGTTTCGACCGCAGCCACAACCGCTTGCTGTGCGTGCTTGAAGTGCACACTGCAGGCGCGTCTGAGCCCGAAAACTGCATCGCCTCAGTGGCTTTGCCGGCTGGAGGCTCAATTTTAATCGATCAGGCGCAGGCGGGCCAAGAGCCTGTGGTGCTGGCTTCAGGCTTCGACTTTTATTCCTCCCCGCGCATAAGCCCTGACGGCAAGCATTTAGCCTACTTATGCTGGCGCCACCCCAACATGCCCTGGGACGGCTGCGAGCTTTATCTGGCCGATGTTGACCAGGCCGGCTCCCTGCACAATACCAGGCATGTAGCCGGTGGCCCCGACTGCTCGGTGTTTCAGCCTCAATGGACACCGGGCGGCAAACTTTTCTTCGTCACCGACCAATCAGGCTACTGGCAGCCGCAGGTGATTTGCGATCTTTCCTTACCTACCCAAGGGGCGCAGCCGCTGGTCACTGACCCTGCCTATGCTGAATGCGAGTTCGGGCAGCCTATGTGGGGTTTTGCTCAATCTACTTATGCGGTCTTATCAGAAAAGCTGGCGATTTTCGCCTTCAACCGTCGCGGCATCTGGTCGCTTGCCCGGCTCGAACTCGATTTTACCGGGGGCCACA
>CASBPX010000129.1 GCA_949127735.1 Candidatus Obscuribacterales bacterium
AGCAACTGCGCACCGATATTGCCAAATTAAAGCATGGCAGATCTCCTGAAACTAGTCCGCCAACTGCATATACCTGTGCTTGCCGAACCGTTACCTTTTTATCCGCATCTACCATAATGTATCATACAACAATGCAATAGCACCACCTTTAGTATCACGAACAGGCGTCCATAAAAACCGTTTGGAATGTAGCCGACGGGAGCAAAAAAAAGGGAATATACAAAATGTCGCGTTGGTTTTAAGGGACAAATCATGACCTTGCCGTTCTTTGGTCACAAGAAGCAAATTGTTGAGAAGATAAAAGACCACCTGGGTGGCGACCCTGCTACCTATCCCATTCTCTCTGAAGAATTTGAGATCTGGAATCATCCCAATTTGCACCTGGCCCTAGAGTCGTATACGTCCAGCGCAGGACGCTCGGTAAAACTTTTAGGAATTCAGGGCGGCATTCTAAATTTCGGCGGCATTAGCCTGGCCGAGATTGTCACGCCAAAAACCATGGCCGGTTTTGCCGGCCTTGGTGGTGCCAAAGAAGGTCCTGTGCAATACATGAACGTGGACCTCGCCGACGGCAAAAAATTGGCCTGCGTTCAAGGCGCTCTGTACCTGGTGAGTGGAGAGCCGAAGCATGTCTTTCTAATGCGGCCCCAGGGGCTCAAACTTGGTGGCGGCGCAGGAACTGTCCTCGACGTTTTGACTGCCGATAAAGTTGCCGGTGAACAGGCTCTGGCCGACATCCGCAAAGCGGTCAACGAGCACAATATTTATCGCGGCAAAATCCTCTCAATGACCAAACAAGAAGGAGCGGGAGCCGGAGGCATCAAATTTCACGCAGTGCCTCCCATTGAGCGCGATAAAATCATTTTGCCGGAAGGCTTGCTCAAGCGCATTGAGAGACAAACTATAGAAGTTGGTCAGTATAGTCAATCACTGCGCAATGCCAAACGAAAAATGAAGCGCGGAATTTTATTGCATGGAAAACCAGGCACAGGGAAGACGCTGACAGCAATGTATCTGGCTTCGGCCATGGCCGATCGAACCGTCTTATTAATGACTGGCAATGGCCTGGGATTAATAGAAAGTTCGTGTAATCTAGCCCGCTGGTTGCAACCATCTATGGTGATTATCGAAGATGTCGATTTAATTGCCGAAGAGCGAACGCACACCACATCTGGTGGCCATGCTTTGATGTTCGAATTGCTCAATCAAATGGACGGTCTAAATGATGACGCCGACGTGTTGTTTTTATTGACCACCAATCGTCCCGAGGTGCTCGAGCCGGCATTGGCTTCCAGACCAGGTCGCATCGATCAAGCTTATGAAGTGCCGCTGCCCGATGCCGAGTGCCGCAAGCGTTTGTTCGATTTATATTCCGACGGCATGAGCGTAGAGTTAGACCATTTGGATACATATATAAAAAGAACAGCGGGCGCAAGCGGCGCCTTTATTAGCGAACTTATGCGCAAAGCTGCTCTATTTGCGGCTCCTGACGGCGATCCAATCGTCGTCAAAGATAAGCATATGGACGAAGCCATGCACGAACTTGTGATTGTTGGCGGCACTCTAACGAAAAATTTGTTGGGCTTTAAAGAAATTGGTTTCTCTCTGGGCGATAATGCCCAACAGTAGCCGATTACAGAAGCGTCTTCACAATTAGTGAACAATTCGTCAAATTTGATTGACATTGTTTTTCACTCGGTCATAATAGTGCACATGTTTACACGTCACATGCGCCGCCATTGTTGTCATTCTGTCAATCGACAGGGGGGAATGCGCACACGCATTTGAGTAAGTAAACAAACTTGCTGCAGAGCACAAAGCTCCCCTTCAATCAACTGAAGGGGAGCGTTTTTTTTAGCTAAAAAGGCATGGGAGGCTCGTCTCTCAAGCTCGGCTAAAGGCGACCAATTACAAAAAAAGCATATAACAAATCACACAAAACACTGGAGAATTCAAATGAGCACCACCACCACTAATACCAATACATCTACCAATACATCTACCAATACATCTACCAACACTGCTGCCAAAACCGAAACCAAACAAGTGATTAAGGCTGATTGGCAATCAAGCAAGTTACAAAATGAAGTGCTGAAAACAGTAGCTACTCTCTACAGTTCGCTGGGCAATATCCTTTCTAAAGAAGATGCCAAAGTGATTGAAGAAGTGAACAAAACCGTTTTAATCAATAAAGGCTATTACGCCGGCCTCGATATTAAAAGCCCTGTAGATCTGGCCAATGCCATTGCTCAATACACAACAAACGTACTGGGCATCAAAGTCAACACAGTGACGACGCCTACCAAAGCCACCATTGTTTTTGAAGGCGGATCACTGGTAACTAAACTGACGACAATCAATAATCTTCAATCAGATGCTGCTGAAAAATTGATTGAAGCATACAAAAATGGCCTGGCCGATCTCGGCGCCGTCTATGGTTTTGTCACTGAAGTAACCAGTGCTCAACCAGACTTTATTGTTTCTTTCAGCAAAGAAAAATAGTTTAAACGAGCTGTTTATATAACTGCAGGCAAACCGGGTTCTTCTGATAGATCCCGGCTTTGCCTTTTGCTGTTGCGCGCTGAATTTGATGACCGTCTGACCGTTATGGCAATGTTACTTTCGCTGCTTATAAAAGAGTGACACCCCGATTCCTACTCGACCAAAACAACTGGCTCACTGCCGGAGGCCGCAGCATGACACATAATTTCGAAAGCACATTACCAGCAGACAAACACAGCCCCACCGAGCCAACTAAGCTGCAAATCAGCGACAAATTTCATGTTGATGCCTACGATAAGCATCCAACAAAAACCACAGAATTTAAATTCTTTGATGAAGGCATTCCGTTAAATGTGCCTTACAGCCAGCAGAAACGCGATATTGAAGAACTCTATCCTACTCTTACCGGCAGAGGCACACAAACCGCCAAAAACTATCTCATCTTAATTGATGCCGATCAAAAACACGACCAAAAAGCCGGTTCTGAAACTGCCGGCCAAACGCTGGCCGTTTCAGATAAGCCGCCGCCAGCTCATGCGGGCTCAGCTGGCGACACTATCGGTGCGACCGCTGCGGACACGGCAGTTCAGCGCGTTCCGGCCAATGAGCTGGATATTCGTGACTTGGGCAAATTTGCGTTGCAGCACTGGAAAGAAATGGACAAAGGAGATAAAGGCTATATCACTGCCGACGACGTCAAAACTCTATTGAAAAATCCAAAAATTCACGGGCTGGAGCGCTCTACCCTCGAATACATTGCCAACAATCCGCAAGCCATTTGTGAAGCAAGCAACGACAGCACCAAAGATGAAACAGCCGGCAGAATCTATCTGCGTGATGTCTATCGCTTTTTTAGCGACACAAATCCGCGGCCCAGTTATGTCACTGGTGCCATTGCCGACGATCTGCGCGCTCATCAAAACCCAAAGGGTAAAACGAGTAGCGGTTTCGCAGAAGCACCTGCCACTTTGCCAGAGTTGCATCTGACGGGCGACAGCGCTAAATTCTAAAGTAAAAACCGGCAATTACTCGCTATAGTAAGCAGATCGTCAAAAAAATGACGTGCGAGCTTCTGGGGCCCACACGTCATCAATTGAAATGCAGAGAAATTTTTCAGATGGAAAAAATCCGCCAGGCTTTGTACAAACGCTTCCAGAACGTCAACTTGGGCGCCACCGTGCTCTGCACCAGCTGCTTAAACTGTGAAACCAGAGGCGTTTCGTGACGCACCATGTTTTCACCTTCAAGCGCCACATCCCACAAACCGAGATGCAAGAGATGCTTTTCTACTGGCTCGAGGCTGGTACGGTAATCCCAGGCAATCATGGAAAACACAGGAAACCAGGTATAACCAACCACCGGAATA
>CASBPX010000130.1 GCA_949127735.1 Candidatus Obscuribacterales bacterium
GCTACTTCGGAGGGCCCACCTCCATCTCCTGCGCAGCATGGCGCTATGTTGGATTCAACTTCTACATCAAATCCTCCTTCGCGCCTTCAGGGCGCACAGTTGTAAAATTTCTTAGGCGTGAAGTTAAGAGTACTCCGCCCACACGAGATTTACTACATCCATATGCATTTGAACAATTCAAGATTCAAATTGTTCGAATTTTTTGTCTAAATCATCAGGCTGATCAAGTGCATCTTTTTCTGTAGTGTATACAGTCTTGTCAGCCGCTGTGGGCAAACCGTTGAAGCGCACGTAGCGCGCCTCTAACAACTTATCATTAAGAGCAGGAGAAGGATTTTTCAAGTGCGTTGCATAGGCCATTTTGGCGTCATTGCGTTCGATAATGCCGTCATTAATCATGCGGAAGATTGGAAAACGCAAAGCCGGAATCAAGAAGAACATAAGACCGTAGCCAAAAAGAAGATAAAGCAAGGGTTGCAGCTTGTGTAAAAAGGGCAGCCAGCTCATATTGAAAATGAGCATAACACTGCCCACGAGTACTACTAAAGCAAAAATGATAATCGAGGTCAGGCCGCCTCCGTCTACGGTCATGAATGGCCATTCTTGTTCGGACAGATAGCCTTCTGAAACAGTACTGCGGCGCTGAATATTCTTCATCGCCTTTTGCCTGCCCACATGTTGATTGAATAATTTACTCAGATTTTCAGGAGCAAAATTATCTTGTTCGGCTGGCTCTAAGGCTGCACCGAAAGCAGCACTGTCAGCCAGTTGCACCGCACTCTGGAAAGCGGGAAAAGTATAGATTATATTGCCCGATTCGGTCACTTCAGGAGATCCATTGAACCTTTGCATGATGCCGATCATCCAGTCTTCATTCTTAGGATCTTGCCCAGTATATGGTGCCATCTGCTCAGCGGTGACAACACCGGCATTGCTCTCCAGAACCTGAGCAACAGTCTGCCATTTGCGCTCTTCAAAGTTAGGATTAGGATTGCCGTCACCAAACAAATAAGAGTAAACATTGAAAAGAAAATTGGATTTCTTTTCGTTTTGATTTTTGTTTAGATAATCGTTTTGAGCATCATAAGGAGCGTCGTATCCGCTCTGATAGCCGCCATAAGGCGGAAAAATATAGCGCCAGAAGAAGAACCAGTCCCAGAGCCAGTCAAAGGCCCAGTACATATAAAAAGGACGGTCACCGGCAAAACCAAAGTCAAATAAATTGCCGAAGTTAAAATCAAAACCGTCTCCGCCACTATCTCCATCGCCGCCAGTCAGGGCCTTAAGGCCAGCAATAATTACAACTACCACCAGCACAATAACAAGAATGGCGCCGGCTACCAGAGCCACACCAAAAGAGATACGTACAAGGAAGAACATTGCCGCTACAAAGGCTCGCATCACAATTAAGGCAACATTGGAAACCACTCGAAAAGCGGAGCGGAACATCTGCCTGGAAGTGTTGGCGACATACTGTTGCTGCAGGTTGGGACTAAATTTGTAAGCAATATTGCCCGATTCGGTTACTTCGAGATGGGCATGGGTTTCAGAGGCAATATTGTTGAGCTCACTGACCACAGCCGGCAAAGCCATACCAGTGTCGGCAGCAATGTCTACCGGAACAATGCGCGGACCACGAACAGCGATAGCTTCCAGAATTTTGGTTTTTTCTGGGGAATGAACCGGATTAAGTAATTCAGCAAAAGACGACATAAGGGCCCGCCACTAACCATAGCTATTGTGGATCAAAATAGCTTGCTTTTAAGTTGTCTTTCAAAAATTCGGGACCGACGGGACTCGAACCCGCGACCTCCTACGTGACAGGCAGGCGCTCTAACCAACTGAGCTACGATCCCAAGATCAGGCTCGTCCGCAGTCAGGAGCAAACCAATCAAGAGCAATAACATACCACAGCTGTTAAATGAAGCGCTAAGGGCCAACTGAAATACAGCAAAAAGCCTTTACACAAGGCCTTAGCTAAGGCTGAATGTCAAGAAGGAATAGGTGCGCTAACGTCTACAAGAGATCGAATTCTAGTTAATAGAGCCTATATATCAATCATGACCAGTTGAACTGATGTTCTCTTTAGAACTAATGTTCTTACGTTAACCCTCTTATTTTCTTTCACCAGTAATTTAATCAACCCAGCCAACCGCTCACTCTGATTAATTTCCCTCTCCACACACGCCATTTGTGCGCTGACCGGACGAGACCGAAATGACATCACACTGAAGGTTTGCCCGGTTTTCTACCAACTGTCATAACGACCCAACCAAGGAGAACTATTATGTTCCACTACGTAATGGGCGCCTTAGCGATTGTCGGTATCGTCATCGCGGCGATTGCCTATTTTCGCAGCAAGGCTGCCAATAAACCCGTTTCCGACAGCGATGTCGACAGCGACGAATTCGACGGCACCGTCGGTGAGGAATTTCCTACCCGTACCGAGCCCCGCGCTTCGCTGATTGCCCTCACTGACGAAAACTTCGAAGCCGAAATGGCCCAGAGCGACCTTCCCATCGTCGTCGAATTCTTCGCCGATTGGTGTGCCGGATGTCGTACGCAAATGCCATTGATGGAGCAGGCTGCCGCCAAATTGGTCGGTAAGGCTCGCTTCTTCAAGGTCGACCACGACGTCTTCAACTCTCTGCTCGTTCAGCTCAATGTCGACTCCATTCCGACCACGTTCTTCATCGATCCGAAGACACGTACTCAGATTGTCCACGTCGGTGTTTTGCGCGTCGACGCCATCGAGAAGAAGCTCATCGAACTTGCAGCCGCCAGCGCCAAGGGCATCCAGCATGCTCCCGACTCTGTGCACATGTATTTGCTGGACGCGAACTAAAAGACGCATCAATTCAGCAGCTGGAGACGGGGAGGAAAAGCAAATATTTTTTTTGCATTTCCTTCCCGTACTTCAGTTTTTTAGCCCTAGTTACTAAAAGGTATAGTTAAAAAGCTAGCTTGCCTGGGGGTCTTACCTGAAAACTAGAGCGTATACGTTTTGACAAAATAAATGCCCAAAACGTATACGCTCTAGTTTCAAAAACAGATCCAGCATGGCAAAACCGCCTCAAGTAATTATCGAAGTTAATCAAAAGCAGTTTTACTCTCAGCGCCGCAGTGGTAAGTCAGAAGAAGTAACCGATAATTTTGCGACTGAGCATAAAGAAAGCATATGAGGCAATTGAAAGACTATGACAGATACAGCCGTAGAGACCAAATATAGACTGGTGACTCGCAGCGATTTCGATGGCCTGGTATGCGCAGTGCTGCTCAAGCACATTAATATGCTCGACGACATTTTGTTCGTTCATCCCAAAGACATGCAAGACGGTAAAGTGGCGGTGACAAACCGCGACATCACCACAAACTTGCCTTATGTAGACGGCGTACATATGGCTTTTGATCACCATTCCAGCGAAATGACACGCAATCAGGGTGAACGCGCCAACCACATTATTGATCCACACGCCATGTCTGCTGCACGAGTTGTTTATGACCATTTTGGCGGCGCCAAGACATTTCCAGAACGCTGGAATACCATGATGTTCGAAGTCGACAAAGCCGACGCCGCGCAATTCACTAAAGAAGAAATTTTGCATCCGCAAGGGTGGGTCTTGCTCAATTACCTGATGGATCCTCGCACCGGCCTCGGTCGCTTTCGCGAATTTCGCATCTCAAATTACAATCTAATGATGGATTTGATTGACTATTGCAAAGATCACGACATTGATGAAATCATGCAAATGCCTGACGTACAAGAGCGGGTCAAACTCTACGAAGAGCAAGCTGAACTCTTCAAAGCACAGGTAAATAAATGCTCTACCGTACACAAAAAATTGATTGTTTTAGATTTGCAGAAAGAAGAAACGATCTTCGCCGGCAACCGCTTTATGATTTACGCCATGCATCCAGAAACCAATATTTCCATTCACAGATTATGGGGATTGAAGCAACAAAACACGGTTTTTGCCATCGGTAAATCAATTATTGATCGCGGCTCAAAAACCAACGTCGGAGAACTTTGTCTTAAATATGGCGGAGGCGGTCATGAAGCGGCTGGCACTTGCCAGATAGATAACGACAAAGCCGACGAGGTATTGAAAGAATTGATTACGGCCATTAACTCCGACGGTTAATTCCAATCTTCCAATTTGCGAGGCAGTTGCAACTGCATATGAGGAAATTTTTCGCTAATTTTGACACATGCTGGTGTGAGATTGGCGCAGTCCGACAAGTAGAGACGAGATAAAGGCAGAGCTGTTAGCTTGAGCATCTCGGCGTCGTTAATTGCAGTGTTGTTGAGTAATAACTCGTTTAACGTGCCGATTTTCGCTATGGTAGAAAAATCGTCATGCGTCAGTGGTGCGTGGCTGAGATTGAGCACCTTCACACGCGCGCTGCGTCGCAAGGTGCGCAGCACCTCTGAGGGGTGCGTAATGCCCTCAGCAGAAAGAACATAAAGTCGAGGAAGACTCTTACTCTTAGCTACAATATTGCCGTCCAGTTTTGCGTCATCAATGTTCAAAGCTACTAAGTTGGGCAAGGTGTCAATGTTCTGCCAATCATTAGCATCGAGGATGCAATCAGGCAAGTCTAGAGTGTCAATACGATTCAAGCGCATCAAAGCTTTAGTTAGACCTTGGAAGTGGTTATTGCCGCCGTTATACTTGAACATCTCAATATCGTCGGCACTGAACAAATCCAGCAATTCAGGATAAAAAGCAACAACATCGCCTGCGAGAAACTGCGTGTTTTTGTAATGATAATTTCGTACTTTGCCCTGAGCCTCATGACCCTCCTGGTCAGATATATCAAGCCTGACAAATTTGCCGAGCGAAAAATCTTCAGGAAAGACAAAATCGCTGTAATTAGCTTCTTTAGCTACTCTAAATTTCTCGGGACTTGAAGCTAAAAATTTTTGTACCTTTTTCTTCAATCCATCATCGAGAGATCTCGAGAGTAGTTTCCTTTCATGGACCTTGAGCACTTTTTTGTCAAAATTGTCGACAAAATACTCAGAAAGCGGTTTGTCTAGCGGGTTACTGATCGCTTTGTTGTAATTGACTACAGGAGCTGGTTTTGTCCGGCTCATATACATAGCGCCCGCCACAACTGCGCCAAGAATAATCGCAGAAGCAGCGCTCATGGCCACCTTAACCGGGAAAGACTTCTCAGTCTGGACTTTAATTAGTGCACTTTTAGCAGCGGGTGCTGCATAGGATGCTTCAAATGTGCCGGCTGCAGAAGTCCGACCAAAGCTTGGTGTGCTCTGCTCTAAAAAGCTTGCAGTTCCTGGCTTTGAACTTCCGGTCGCAGCCAACAAATCGTCAGCCACTTCTTCCAAAGACGAATAGCGATCTTGCGGATCTTTCTCGAGCATCAACCCAATAATCGCCTCTAATTCAGTAGAGAACGAGAGATCGTTATCAGCACCAGCTTGATTGAGTTTTAAGGGTGGCTCCGTTTGATGCAAAATTGTGGTCTCTATCGGGGTTCGGCCAAGAATTGGTGGGCGCCCCGTTAAGGCTTGAAAGAAGGTAACTCCTAAGGAATAAATGTCTGCGCGATGATCTATTTTTCCACCCAGACTTTGCTCCGGGCTCATGTAGAGGGGAGAACCAAAAACCTCACCAGGGCGAGTCAAACCTTGCGATGTGAGTGCACCATTATCAACCACTTTGGCGATACCAAAATCAACGATTTTGGCGTTACACCTGGCTAAATTTTCGGCCAAATCTTCACTCCAATCGCCGCTGTGCTCAAGCATAATATTGCCGGGTTTGATGTCGCGGTGAATCACACCGTGCTCATGAGCGTAAGCCAGACCGTGACAAATTTGCACAAAAATAGGAATGGCTGCGGTGGCATCAAGAGGGCCGTAGTCGTCCATATAATCGGCCAGCGAAAGGCCTGAGAGAAAATCCATGGTGTAATAGGCCAGACCTTCTTCAGTTTGGCTCATGTCATAAACTTGAATCACATTTGGATGTTTAAGCCTGGCTATAGCTTTGGCTTCGAGCTGAAAACGCTTTAAATCAGATAAAGCAATGTCTTCAGTGCGCAAAAGTTTGAGAGCCAGCACTTTAGCAAGCGAAATCTGCTCGACTTTGTAGACATAACCCATTGCTCCCTGCCCGACAAAATCGAGCACGCGATAAGCGCCACCAACAATGGTGCCCGTAGCTAAAATGGAATTATTTTGCAATCCAACAAATTCCTTGAGCAATCCAACATGATTGTAGCTCAAGTCTAATATTTATTGAGGTAAAGCCGGGTCAAGCCAAAAGCTGTAGCGTTTTTTATCAAGATCATAATAAACGAGCCCGCCGCGTTTTACAGCCACTACGGCATTCTTGCCGCCTGGTGAAGCGAGGCCGACGATGTCAGTTACCACCGGATTAATGGCGTTGCTATCGGGCCAGAAAGCGGTTACTTTTTCCCACTTACCATCTTTATATTTTAAAATGCCATAATCGCGAGTAGCTACCAGTACCGAAAGGTCGTCCAGGGCGGTGAGCCCGCTGAACCACGTGGGATCATATGGCCAGTTGAATGACTGCGGCGCCTTAAGCTGGTCGCCGCCGACCACGCTGCCGATCCGATCTAAAACATTGTAGCGAAAACCGCTGGTAGAAGACTCTAGACGCGGCTTGGCTGCGTGTTTAGTCTCTACCGAATAAAGTGAGCTTTTGCCTTTTTCGCCAGTGACAAACCAGAGCCGATCGTCTTTTGACAAAGCCATAAACGGCACCGAAGATCCGGCATAAATTATTGCCAGCTTACCTGATTTCAAATCGATAGAGACAACATTACCTTTATCACCCTTAGCCTGGCTCATATAAACTTTCCCGGCACGCATTATGGCTTGCGAATTGGGCACTGCAGAAATAATCTCTTTAGCTAAAGGTGCGCTGAAAACTTTAGTCCAGTCGGTGCTCTTCAAAGTAAAAATTGCTTCTGGTGCCACCAGTGCTACTTGCTTATCATCAGCTACCAGTTGAAAATCTTGCGCTTGCCCCGCCACCATATCTGGTACCGAAATAACTTGCCATTTACTGTCAGTCATTTTTTGCAAGCAGATTTTACCTTGAATTTCACAAAGAGCGTAGATATGTCCATCTTTGTCAGAACAAGCCGAAAAAACATAAGAAGACAGGCCGAGTTTGAGCGGCACTTTTTTGCCGCTGACTTTGTCCAAAGTGGCAAGTGGCACACCATTGAATACAACCTGGTCACCGAGCAGCGAGAGGCCGCTTAATTCGGTGTTGGTGTAAGCACCCCTGCTGTTAAGCCTTTCCCAGGCGGGCGAATCGAAGCCACTAGCTTGCCTGTCACTGTAGAAATGCCAGGCGCCAATCACCGCCACGGTCAAGGCAATCAATGTCAATAACTTATACATGATCACAATTCCTATCTTTGCGCCTGCTTGAGCCGCAATCAGCTCATTCGGTGTGGCATGAATTGACAGAATATCTTTGTTCTGTGCCCTTTATGTCTGGCGTCAAGCTTTTTTGCCGGCGTATTGCCTCAGCTAAGAATCTAACCTATGACATCACTGTTGCCTCATTAATA
>CASBPX010000131.1 GCA_949127735.1 Candidatus Obscuribacterales bacterium
GGCCAAGAGGTGAACACGGATCTCGGCTCTGAGCTTTTTGCCTTCGATTCTCAAGCGCTAACTCAACTGGCGGCAGGATCGTCCGTTTTTATCGCCTCAGTATTGGCCATCACTGATGTCATTCCACTTATACCTAATGCCACGTCTGTCACCGTGCTTTTCCTTCGCGTGGTGGGCGACTGGATTATCGCGGCCGTCATCTGGTTTCTCGGATTTTTAGCAATTACTCAGTTATTGCGCTTTGTCAGCCGGGGCGTATGGGTTTCTGATAAAGGAATAAAACTTTCGCGCTTTGACCGCTTGGTTCCCTGGAAATCTATTAGTGCCGTTTCTGTGGAGCCCAACTTTTTCTTCACCAGACTATTTTCCTTGAAAGAAACCGCGCGACGTCTGACTATTCTTTTTCACTTCGAAATCAAAAACAAATTACTGTCGCAGCTGCTTTTTCCGAACTATGTACCCTCTTTTTTCTTCAGTAAAGTGACATTTGATCGGCTGGTCAAGACCGTCTTTGAGCGCAGTGGTGCTTTACCGATCACATCCTTGCCGCAAGATTTAGAGAATAATTACTCTGTGCTGGCCACTGTGAACACCGGTACTTCAGTTGAAGACTGGCGTCGCGTCAAACGCACATATCAATGGCTTGATAAACAAAAAATACTAGTTGGCACCATTGTCTTTTTCAGCCTTCTGATTTTTCTTGGTCGCAAAGCCATGGTCTATTATTGTTTTAACAGTGCAGGCAAGGCGGCTGCGCAGGGACATTTTGAACAAGCTCGCGATTACTATCAGTGGTCAGTCAAGCTAGAGCCTACTTTTGCTGCGGGGTGGAATGGTTTGGGGCAGGCCGAATTTCGTCTGGCTGAACAAGACCAAAGCGATTTCAGTACAGCGGTGCGCGATTGGCAAAGGGCCATTTTTCTTAAGCTTGATTTTGTCGAGCCGCGATTGAATATTGTGCGAGTCTATTTCTACCAACGTAAGTTCAAAGCCGCTGAAGAACTGCTGGAGCACGCGGCAAAATTAGCCCCCGATGACGGCCTTGTCTTACTGGAAAAAGCTGAGCTTGATTTATATTCGGGTAATTACAAGCTGGCTCAGAAACAAGCTCGTCTACTGCTTAGTGAGGGGATAAGCGGCACGCAAAATCCTCAGTATATTTTTAAAGCGCGGTGTCTGATGGCGCAAGCTAAACTTCTGGCTGGCGATGTTGCTGGTGCAGAGTCAGAACTAGCACGCTATTCTTCCGATCCTCAAACCTTTCACCAGGGCGAAGACATAACCTATTTTCTGATGACACGAGCGCGCATTCTTTTTGCGGCCAAGCAATATGCAGGGGCCGATGAGCATATTCATAAGGCTCTTAATCGTCAGCCTTTCAATCAAGAAGTGCTTTTGCAAGCGGCCCTGATTAGCCTGGCATTGAAAAAATATGATCAGACCGAATTTCTCCTAAAAAGGGTGCAGAGTACAAAAAATATGTCGGCGCTGAGCGCTTATATCTTGCCTTTAGAAATTATCGCCGGCGGTCTGGCTGAAGGTCGAGGTAATTACAGCGAGGCCTTAGAGCATTACCGAAAAGCGGAAGCCAGTGCAAATAGCGTACATAATGCCTATGATCGCCAATTTTTGTTTGATTTGCAGTCTCGACTGGCTGCGCTGGCTGCTTCTGGCCACCTTGGCGAAGATGAGGCAAAAGTGGCGCAGTCGCTCAGTGCCCAATTGCTAGCAACACAGATGCTCAAGGCTCAGTGATAAAATACTGATATGCACTCGAAAGAAACTATGCCCAGCATTAAAGAAATGCGTGAGTTTTGGCCACGGCCGACTATCTGCGATGGCATAAGCATTAACGATTTGCTCGCAGAAATAAAACAGTTTGCCCTTGTAACTTTCGACGCTATCGACGTAGATGGCAATCAATTTCTCTCTCAAACAGAACTGGAAGTTGCTATTGAGCACCGCAATCTTGATCAGCGGCAGCAAAACTATGTTCGTTTTTTGCTGAAAAATTTAGATCGCATTAGCTGCGCATACGATGATCATGATGGGCCTGATCCTATCGGCATTTCTCGCAATGATATTGCTGGAATTTCCCGCAGTGATCTTGTGCTTTATTTCTCCCGCATCTAACTGCCAAGCTCAAAGCTTGACCGATCTTAGTGGGGCAAACCAAATAGGAAATAGGTCAGGCACATGGCAGCCAGTATCCAGGCGCCGGGAGACACTTCTTTGATGCGTCCGGTTAAAGTTTTTATTGCCGCGTATATAACCAGACCGGCCGTTAATCCGTTAGCAATGCTGTAAGTAAAAACCATCATGGCAATAGTGGCAAATGATGGAAAGGCTTCAGTCAAGTCGTCGATATCAATTTTTTTAAGCGAACTGCACATCAGCAGGCCGACACAAATCAAAGCCGGTCCATATGCATATTTTAAATGTTGCAGCGGTTGCATTAGTGGAATGAAAAAGAGGGCGACAAAAAACAAAAATGCGCAGGTAACTGCTGCCAGCCCAGTGCGTGCTCCTTCTCGAACGGCGGCGGCCGATTCGATAAAAGCGCCACTGGTAGACGAGCCGATTAAAGCAGAAAAGATGCAAGAGCTGGCGTCGACAATCATAGGCTTCTCAATGTCGCTCAAATTGCCGTTTTCGTCTACCATGCCGCAGTTCGCACCCACACCTACCAGCGTGCTCAAGGTATCGAGAAAACTCATGAGAAAGAGAGTAAGCAAGATAGGCAAGAAACTTAATTTCAAAGTAGAAGCAATATCAAGCTTGAACAAAATTGGAGCCAGGCTGTATTCACCCTGAAACGGTATGGAAAAAATCGCTTTGGGTAGTTCGCCAACACCACAAACAAAACCGGCTACAGCAGTGAGAACAATACCGATTAAAATTGCTCCTCTTACCTTTTTCGCTAGCAGTGCTGCAGTAGTAATGGTACCAAATATGGTGAGAAGAACTTTTATATCGTGCAAATTACCCAGCTTGAGCGGGACAGGCGGTGCACCGAGGGTAATACCATCTCCGCTCAAGAGCATTTTGAAGGGCATGCCTTGTGCAGCACTATCTATTAAGCCGGTTTCGTAGAGGCCAATCAGGGTAAGAAACATGCCTATACCTGCGGCAAAGCTGTGCTTCATACTATTTGAAATTGAATTGGCGAGCCATGGGCGAATTTTCAAAAGTGACATGGCTAGAAATGCCAGGCCGCTTACGAAGACGGCACCGAGACGCAATTGCCAGCTAATTCCTAATGCCGCTAAACCGAAAGCAATAAAAGCATTTTCGCCCATATATGGTGCTACTGCCAGCGGCCGGTTAGCGTACAAACCCATGGCCAAGCAACCAAAGACTGCGGTCAAAATCGTGGCCACTGTAGATGGGCCCTGCGGTATTCCGGCGAAGGCAAGAATAGCTGGATTAACTACAATGATATAGGCCATGGTCAAAAAAGTAGTGCAGCCGCCCAGTAATTCTGTGCGAATTGTGGTGCCGCGCTCAGTTAATTTGAAATATTGATCTAGCAATGGCAATTAATTTGGAAAAAGGTGGCTAGGAGCTAAAGGAGCTGATTGGCAGTGGCCCAGTCCACTTCTGCCTTGATACCTGATTTGATGTCCGCGGCCGGTGCAAATCCGGTGACGCCGACTAGGCTATCAACTGAGCATGTAGTTTCAGTGGCCAGCTTTTCTACTTGCTCAGGAGTGACCGCAATCTTGCCTGGCATAAATGCTTGAGCAGCCTTGAGCCCCATTTTCAGTAAGCCTTCTGGCATCGAATTAAATTTCTTGGTCACGTTCAAGGTGACGGCGATGTTTTCAACCAGGTCTTTCATGGCCATAGGACTGGGATTGGCCACATTGAAGACATGATAGCCGGGGGGTACTTTTTGTAGACACAAATGAACGGCGTTGGCTAAGTCTTTTGAGTAAATCAAACTTTTAGGTGTGATGCCGCCGCCAATATGAATATACTTTTCTTCTTTAATTTGTCTAATAAGAGAAAGCATATTGCCCCGGTCTCCTTCGCCGAAAACCAGCGAGGGTCTGAGAATAATAATGCGGGGAATTTTGCCGGTGAGAGTTTGCAAATAGTTTTCGCTAGTGATTTTAGACACCGCATATGGTGTCTTGGCTGCGTAAGGACCAGCTTCAGAAATATTCTTGAATGGACCCTTGCCGTAAATAGCTGAGGTGCTAAAAAATACCAGAGTATGCACGCCGTTAGTGACGCAAGCTTCAGCCAATTGCTGGGTGGCACGTACGTTAACCACTTCGTATTCCTGATAAGAAGCGCCTTCTTGATGCACTAAACCTGCAGCATGAATGACAAAATCGCAGTCTTTAGTCAGGGCGCGCATTTCTTGATCACCAACTCTGGTGAAGTCGGCTTGCAACATTTCAACCATGGTCAAGTCAACGCTGTCGCCAACTTTTTTTCTGGCATCGAGCCTGTCCCGCACTTGTGATTTGACGATGCATTGTTTTGTTGCCACTAGACGGGCGACGATGGCGCGGCCAATCATCCCACTTCCACCTGTGACCAGAATTTTTTTCGGACCAGCCTTTTGAACCATGCGTCCCAGATACCCTTTGATTGATTTAGAAACTCAGCGCTGAACGACCACCATTTGTCTGCTGTAAGCGAACAACCAGAGTCGTGATCTCTTGACGAGAGCAACGCTGATAGCGAGCATTTGACAAGTGCTTGTCAAAACGCGCATCTACAACGCAGCATACACCAGGCTGTAGCATCGACACCAGTAGTATTTGGGCAATTGTGCGGAGAATTTGATCGATACCCACATGGACGCTCTCAATGGGCATTAAATGGTTACCATTGGCCTGAATTTGCCGAAAGACTGTTTCAGCGTGCCGCTGATTTCGCCAACGGTGGCATAGCATTCGACTGCCTGGCAGATCAAAGGCACCAGATTATCGCTGCCGGAGGCTGCCAGGTGCAATTTAGATAACGCTGCACCTACTTTTTCCTGGTCCCGCTCGGCCTTTATTCGCTGCAGTGCCGCCACTTGCTGACCTTCCAGAGCCGGGTCGATGCGTTGTACATTGATTGCCTCTGAATGGTCATCGATGAATGAGTTGACTCCCACAACCAGTTTGGCTTTGCGCTCAACTTCCTGATGATCTTCATAAGCAGAGTCTTGAATTTCTTTTTGAATGAAGCCGCTCTCCACAGCCTTAATGGCTCCACCCATCTCTTCGATGCGCTGTAAGTAGGCTTCAACTTGCGCTTCGATTTTGTTGGTCAAATCTTCTATATAGAATGAGCCGCCTAATGGATCGGCTACATTGGTCACACCGGTCTCAAAAGCAATAATTTGCTGTGTGCGCAGAGCCGTGAGGGCTGAAGCCTCCGTCGGTAATGCGATCGCTTCGTCTTTGGAGTTGGTGTGGAGCGACTGGCAACCTCCAAGGGCGGCGGCCAGAGCTTCAAGGGTGGTGCGAACAATATTGTTGTCCGGTTGCTGCAAAGTCAGGCTGGAGCCGGCCGTTTGCACATGAAAACGCAAAGTCTGTGATTTGGCACTCTTGGCTCCAAATTGCTCTTTCATAATCTTTGCCCAGATGCGGCGCGCCGCTCTGAACTTGGCAATTTCTTCGAAGAAATTCATTTGAGCGACGAAAAAGAAAGACAGCTGGGGCGCAAAATCATCAATGGCCAGGCCGGATGTTTGGGCGGCCCGCACATATTCAATGGCATTGGCAAAGGTGAAAGCCAGCTCTTGAACGGCTGTAGCACCTGCTTCGCGTATGTGATAGCCGGATATTGAAATAGTATTCCATTTAGGCATATCGCTGGCACAGAAACTAAATATGTCTGTGATCAGCCGCATGGAGCCCTTGGGCGGAAAAATGTAAGTGTTGCGCGCTTCGTACTCTTTGAGAATGTCGTTTTGAATGGTGCCGGAAAGATGCTCGGCTTTGACTCCCTGTTTACTACCCACTGCCCGGTACATGGCCAGTAAAATAGCGCTAGTGGCATTGATTGTCATGGAAGTCGAAACCTTGCCCAGGTCAATCTGGTCAAACAATCGCTCCATATCTTTGAGGGTGTCAATGGCCACACCGGTGCGTCCGACTTCGCCCAATGCCATGGGATCGTCTGAATCAAGTCCCATTTGCGTTGGTAGATCAAATGCCACAGAAAGTCCGGTTTGACCATTTCCTAGGAGATATCTAAATCTCTTGTTAGTTTCGTCGGCGTTGCCAAAACCCGCATATTGACGCATTGTCCATTTGCGTGAACGGTACATATCCGGGTAGATTCCGCGGGTGAATGGATAAGTGCCAGGTGCCCCAAGCTCTTTTTCCCAATTAAAACCTTTGAGATCCTCAGGTTTGAAGCAGTCTTTGTTGTCTGTCATCGCCGTATAATTAAACCTACTCTTTTTCATACATATTGTAATGGAGGACTTCCTTGTGAAGTACTGCGAGAACATTCTGGAAACAATTGGTGAAACTCCTCTTGTGAAGTTAAATAAGGTCACAAAGGGGCTTAAACCCACAATTTTGGCCAAGCTCGAGGTCTTTAACCCTGGCGGGTCAATTAAGGATAGGCCCTCCTTAAAGATGATCGAGGAGGCGGAGAAGGCAGGTTTGCTTAAACCCGGCGGCACGATCATCGAGCCTACGTCAGGCAACACCGGCACCGGGCTGGCACAAATTGCAGCGGTAAAAGGCTACAAATGTATTTTGATATGTCCTGACAAGGTTGCTCCAGAAAAAATAAATTTGCTCAAGGCTTATGGGGCGGAAGTAGTCATGGTGCCTTCCACCGTTTCCGCCAGTTCTCCAGAAAGTTATTATTCTGTGGCCAATCGGCTAACTATGGAAATCCCAGGGTCTTTCCAGCCCAATCAATTTGCCAATGTCAATAATCCAGATTCGCATTACGAGACTACTGGTCCTGAAATTTGGGAGCAGACATCAGGCAAAATTACTTGTCTGGTTGCCGGCGCCGGTACCGGTGGCACCATATCTGGTACCGCTCGTTATCTAAAAGAAAAGAATCCAAAAATAAAAATAGTGGGCGCTGACCCAGAGGGTTCAATTTATTCTGGTGACACGCCAGGCTCTTATAAAGTCGAAGGTATTGGCGAAGATTTCATTCCGCGCAACGCTAATTTGAAAATTGTCGATCACTTTGAGCGCGTTGCCGACAAAGACTCCTTCATTATGGCCAGACGTCTGGCTCGTGAAGAAGGGCTACTCGTTGGTGGATCGTGTGGTACAGCCACTGTAGCGGCTCTTCGAGTAGCGGCTACCATGGATGAAAACGACGTCATTGTCGTCATTTTGCCCGACGGTGGCAGAGGCTATCTAAGCAAAATTTATTCAGATGACTGGATGCGCGAATTCGGCTTCTTGCAGGCTGAAGGCGTCAGTTTCTTCGCTAGCGATCTGCTTGAAGGAAAGGCAACTACCGGTAAAGTTCCAGGCATGATCACTATTCAGCCGGATGAAACAGTGCAGACTGCCATCGATATTATGCAAAAATATCAAATTGATCAATTGCCTGTGGTCACGGCCGCTGGTAAAAACGTTGGCCATATCAACGATTTGATTACAATGCAAATTGTTTATGAACGCAAGCATCCGGAGACTACAACCGTATCGTCGGTAATGGGAAGACCATTCCCTCAGGTGGATGTCGCCAGTGAAATTGATTGTGTCTACAAGCAATTTAAGCTTGGCAGCAATATGGTGCTTTTGACGAACGAAGGCAAAGCTTGCGGTGTGTTGACGAAATTTGACATCGTCTCTCATCTGCGCGCGGCGGGCGGCCTCAGCACCAAAGAATTGAGCGGAAAAAAAGACAGAGAAAAATCCGCAAAAATCTCTGTTTAATTAAATTGAGGAAAAAATCATGAAATTTTCAACCAAAGCAATTCACGTCGGTCAGGAACCAGATCCTACAACCGGGGCCATCATTACACCTGTTTATCAAACATCTACCTATGTTCAAGAAGGATTGAATCAGCACAAAGGCTTTGAATATGCTCGCACTCAAAATCCTACGCGTTTTGCTCTGGAAGAATGTCTGGCTTCGCTCGAAGGTGGGAAGTACGGCCTTTGCTTCGGTTCCGGATTAGCCGCTGAAGGCAATATCATGAATATTCTCTCTAGTGGCGATCACGTTATATGTGGCGATGATGTGTATGGTGGCACTTATCGACTCTTTGAGAAAGTATGGAAGCGTTATGGTTTGACTTTCACCTATGTTGATGCCAGTGATGCGAGCAAAGTGAAAGCAGCCATACTGCCAAACACGAAAATGATCTGGGTAGAAACGCCTACTAATCCGCTTTTAAGGCTCTGCGATATTAAAGCGATTGCCGCGGTGGCGCGTGAGAAGAAACTGATTACTGTTGTAGACAATACTTTTGCCAGCCCGTATTTGCAAAATCCACTGGCGCTTGGCGCAGATATTGTTGTGCATTCAGTGACTAAATATCTAGGTGGTCATAGTGATGTCATCGGTGGTGCCGTTATCACATCGAGAGACGACCTTTACGAAACTCTCAAGTTCCATCAAAACGCAGTGGGTGCCGTGCCTGGTCCGTGGGATTGCTGGCTGGTTATGCGTGGAGTGAAAACCCTGGCGGTGCGCATGGAAGCTCACCAGAAAAATGCTATGACTATTGCTCAATATCTGGAAAAACATCCAGCTGTAGAAAAAGTGATGTATCCAGGTTTGGCTAGCCATCCGCAACATGCTCTTGCTAAAGAGCAGATGAATGGTTTCGGTGGCATGGTTTCATTTGTTCTCAAAGGCGGGCTCGAGAGTGCGCGTCAGTTTCTAGGCCAAACGAAATTATTCGCCCTGGCCGAAAGCCTCGGCGGTGTCGAATCGCTGGTCTGCCATCCTGTATCAATGACGCACGGCTCTATTCCAAAAGCTGAGCGTGATGCAAGGGGAGTGGTCGACGCTCTGGTACGGCTGTCCGTAGGCATCGAAGATATTGACGATTTGGTGCAAGATCTCGAAGCTGGTTTAGCGAAAGTTACTGTTATGGCCGCTGCCGCAAAGTAACGACCAGATTTTTGTGCTCTGCTCGAGCGTGATCTTCGATTGTTTTCACCCATTTCAAAATGGCGTTTTGTCTCGCGTGCCTGCCTCAATAAATTGACATACTAAAATGCAGAGAAATTTTCAAAAGAATCTCTGCGTTTTGGCCAACGAAAAACAGAACAAGCAAGAAACTCCCGAACCCATCCAGTCAAGCTATTGCGGCTCCGGATGGTAATCAAGTTTTACTTTTTTCAACACTGCGACTTCGTCGCGAAAATGGCGAGCTTCGGCATCTTGATGCACTTGGGTTTTATAGTCGGCAAAAGCATTGAGGCATTCAATTAATAGTTTGTAGGCTCTTACTGACTCTGGATTGCTCTTATCAACTTTAGAGTAGCCACGCAAAATCGACAAAGCCGTATTTAGTTCTTTTTCTGCATAAGGGTATGCACTGCGATCACGATCGAATTGGCCTAATCTAAGCCAACTTTCGCCTACATCAATTAAACTGGCCTGTCTGGCATCGCGTTTATTGGCATTAATGGTAATAGTAAGTGCCTGAGCCAGAAGTGGGCGTACCTGAGGGATTTCATCTTGATCCCAGTGACTATAAGCCAGAGCAGTTTTCAAATCGGCTAATTGCGGGTCGTCATTGCTTACCAGTTGACTGTATAAGTCGGTCGCTTTTTGCAACAAATTTTCTTGATCATCATAAGCATTAGCCGCTCGCAATCTCTGTGAAACTCCGATTATGGCGGCTATCTTGGTGCCCATTTGCAATGCCAGCTCGCGTTCGCTGTTGATTCCACGATCTTTGCCAATCTCTCTGGCTTTTTCATACAGCTTTTTAATTTTGTCTATTTCTTTGAGTGCCGCATCGCAGTCGCTGAGAGCGCGATTGCGATTAATGATATCCATGGCTTTTAAAATGGCTTCGCTTTTTTTCGGCTGATTGGAAAGCTCAAACAGTTTAAATTTTGCTTCCAGGACAGTCATCTCGCGACCAGAATTATCGCCAAAACTTTCGGCAATTTTGTCTACTTGATTATAGGCCTGCTCTGCTTCGCTATAATGCGCCTGAGTGACGAGTTGCTCCGCCCGTGAAATCCAAGCGGCGTAAATCCATCGGTTTAAAAGTGTGCCCCGATCACTTTCTGGGCCTGGCCATACAGCGATAATCCAGTAAAGGCCTGCGCTCGCAACTAAACCGCTAAGTAATGCCACCACCAGCGGCATCTTACTTTTCTGACTTTTGTCCTGCGCGTCAAGTTTTGCAGCTGGTGTAACCACACCTTTAACCACATCTTTAGCCACACCTTTAACCGCAGCACTGCTAGCCTCACCAGGATTTATTGAGGAACCGCCACTTTTGCCGTCATTCTCTGAATCATCCGATTGGCGTGAACGGCCGGTATTAATAGTCACGCCCCCGCCAGAATGAACAGGAATTCCGGCGGTTATAAAATCATTGCTCATATTGGCCAAAGGCTGACCGAAAATTTCTTGGTAAAGTTCTGCCACACTTTGAAAACGATCTTGTGCTAATTTGCACAAGCACTTCATCACCGCATTTTCTAAAACGGGAGAAATTTCAGCTTTAGGAGCAGCTTGCGATAGAGTAAGCTGCATTTCTTTTAAGTGCATATGCATTGTCTCTAAAGCTGATTCTCCCACCAGCGGTCGCCGGCCACTGAGAGTTTCGTACATCAGACAGCCAAGAGAATAAATGTCTGAGCGGGCATCGAGGCTTTTACCGGCGCATTGCTCAGGACTCATGTAGAGCGGCGAGCCAAAGACTTCGCCTGTTCGTGTCAGCGATTGACTGACATTATCGGGATTGTTGATTTTGGCAATACCAAAATCTACCAATTTCACAAGCAAGCTGCCTGACTGCGGAATCAAGAAAATATTGCTCGGTTTCAGATCGCGATGAATTACTCCTTTAGAGTGAGCGTGAGCTAGGCCAGCTAAAACTTGTCTGAAAATTGGTTTGGCCTGAGCTTCAGTTAAAAATACATCGCGTTCTAAAACTGTTGACAGATCTTCGCCATCTAGATAATCCATGACCAGATAAGCTCTGCCATCACCGGTAATACCGAAGTCGTGCATGGCAACGACATTGACGTGCGATAACGTGCTGGCCGCTTTCGCCTCATATTGAAATCGTTGAAACATTGAGTCATCAGCCACAAGAAATTGCTGCAGAAGTTTAACTGCGCATAGGCGTTCCATATACTTGTGGCGCGCTTTGTAAATGACGCTCATGCCGCCGGTACCAATCACCGAAAGAATTTCATATTTTTCGGCGAAAACTGTGCCTACCAGTGGGTCGTTAGATTTTAGCGCCAGGCTGCTGCCGTCGTCCGGACAGCTGTCGACGTCCGTGAAAAATTCTCTTTTGCAGGTGGGACAAACTTTGCGTTCTGTATCCAAAAAAAGCGCTTCATTGAAGAGGATTAAGATGTGAGAATTAGAATTTAAGATTACCTGATTTGACCGGTATTCACTTAGATTTCCCAGTAGATTTTCTAGGCGGCAGTTTTATTTGCGCAAAAATGGCATTAAGGCGCCAATTAAAAAAATTGCCACTCCTACAATTACCCGCCCCAGTTCTGTTTGATCGCCGCCGTCTTGCACAGGCAAGCCATAAATGGCCAGAGCATTGAGAAATTCTTGCTGCACCGGTCCAATAGCCAGCCCGAGCAATAGACCAACGAGGGCCACAGCGGTAACTCGGCCCCCAAGTTTATATGATGCCGCCCGATGCAAAAAGGTTTTTCCTAAAAACCAGGCGGCGAAAAATTGAATAAAATATCCGTAAAAGCCCATCATGCTCAGGTGCGGTTGGGCGTATCCCCAGGCGAATCCAAGAGCCATGCTCACCGCTAGCAGCTTGACTAGCACTTTCGGTGTGACCAAAAGAACGTGCGAAGTAAAGCGCGTGGTGCATTTTTTGCAACGATTGCCTACAGCGCATTGCACCATACATTTAGGACAGATCTGCTCATTGCAATCAACACATTTTAGGCCTGAGTCATGGCAAGAATGCGTTCCTTTTAATTTCTCAAAAGCTTTGTTTTCACTCATGGTTCACGCGCCTTTGACCCTACCAAAGGCTTATACCCGCGGCGAAAGATTAAAAAGCCTGGCGCAGTCAATTAATAGCACTTCGAGCATATAGCCCCGATCTTAAGTACAATCTTGAGTCTATTTGAGGAGTCGAGGAGATTGCTTTGCCGTTAGAAAATATTCCAGATATGACCAAAACCGTTAGTTTTCTTGGTATGGGTATCATGGGATCGGCTATGGCCGCCAATCTAGCCCGCCAGAATGTCAAAGTCAAAGTCTGGAACCGCTCCTCCAACCGGCCGGGTTTAGAAGTGGCCGAACAGGCCGGTGCTCAGGTTTGTCTGAAATTATCGGATGCTCTCGAGGGCGGAGATCTGGTCTTTAGTTGCCTTGGTGACGTGGCTGATGTGGAAGCGGTGCTCACCGGTGCGGCTGGCGTGTCGCAACGAGCCGCGGCTGGTGTCATAGTGGTTGATTTCAGCACCATCGGACCGGCTGCAGCGCGTGACATCGAAGCCAAGCTGGCAGCAGCACAAATGATTTTCCTCGACGCACCGGTGACTGGTGGCGATGTCGGTGCCAGAGAAGGAACCTTGACTATCATGGTGGGTGGCGACGAGACGATTTTCCATCAAATTAAGCCCTATTTGGCACAAATGGGAAAAACAGTGCGTTACTGTGGCCCGACAGGTTCCGGTCAGGCCCTTAAATTGGCTAATCAAGCCCTTTGCGCCCTTAATCTTGTGGGCGTTTGCGAGGCGATGCGCATGGTGGAAGATTTAGGACTGGACAAAAAGCTGGTGGTAGATGTGCTTGAAAAAGGCGCTGGTGGCTCCTGGGCCTTGAGCAATCTTGGACCGCGTATTGTGGCAGGCGATTTGCAGCCTGCTTTTGCCATGAAGCATATGCTCAAAGATTTGCGTCTGGTTTTTGAGAACGTGCCCCCTCAAGGGCAATTTCCAGGTACTCGTCTGGCTTTCGATTTGTTCGAAAAAGTGCTGGCCATGGATGCTGGGGCAGGCGAGCTGGGCACCCAGGCCATGATTAAGGCTTACCGGCATGACGGCCAAGTTCAGGACGCTTTAGCGGGAACGGAGTGTGCTGATCGCATTGCCCTGGAGTGGCAGCTGGACGGTGAATAGGCCGTAGAGCTTTGACGCTTGGTATTACAGATTGCTTAAATGTTCATGCATTTTGCCAGAATTAAATTAAAAGCCAGTACACAAGCGCAGTTTAGTGGAGTAGCATGTGCCATTACAGAATTGCTTTTGTCACGAGCCTCGGCTTTGACAGCGGTTCAGTATCAGACTTAACAGATCTATTAGGAATTAGAGGAATAGTAATGTCGCAAACAGCAACAGCTACAGAGAAAGAAACAGTGATGGACACTGCTTTGTTGGACGAAGTAGTGCACTGGGTAAAGACCTTGACTTCAGTCGGCGTCTCACCAGATTGCGCTGCCACACTAACTACCGAAATTCTCCTGGCCACAAGTGAATCTGCAGAAGAATTCAGCGAATATGGCGACATGGAAGAGTTCGACGAAGAATAAAGCCATTCGACCGTAAGCTGTCGTAAAAACTCCTCCGCCAGTTCGGCGGAGGAGTTTTTTGTTTGAATGGGCAAATAGCTTAAAGCAGTTCTTTGAGCGTAATATGTCTGGTTCTGGTTCTAGTTTTACATTGTCCGAGTCTTCGGCGACAGACACCGTATGGCTACAAAGTGAAAGTCAGCAATTGCTGCGCTATCGTGTCAGTTTTACTGCCCTGGCATTGCTTATCGCCCTGTCGCCAATCTGGCTTTGCTGGTCGATTTTTGCCGTTTACAGTATGGGGTCAGAATTTTTTCGTAATTTTATGCAGGTGCAATGTCTAATTTACATCCTGCCCATTTTCTTTTACGCCGCATTGATTACTGTCGGGTGTCTGGCTTTAAAAGTTTGCTCCGACACTCGGTTAGCCATCAACAGCAAATCAATTCGATTACCCTGGCAATTTTTATTTGATGCTAAATTTTGTTTGGAGAGGCCCTGGCAGTCGCTGGAGTCAGTAAATTTTCAAGTCGATCATGCAATTTTCGTCGGTGTGCCGCAAAGTTTGCGTGAGCAAAAAAGCATCAGGCAAAAACATCCAGACAAAATAGTTCTGGGCTTCAACGACGGTGCCAGCATCGCGCTCGTGTTCAAGGGCTTGAGTAGTGCTCATCTCAAAGACTTTATCCTTGCTATGCAAACCTTTGCACCACAAGTAATTTTTAAACCATCGCTAGCGGAGGTCAATTTAAATTTCGGCAGTTACGCGCCGGCCCAAAGTTTGCATGCGTCTTTCACGCAGTTGTGGGAAGAAGAGCTGGATAACCGCTTTGGCTCTACAATTTTCGTGCCGCTTGAGGCCGGCCAAATTCTTGTGCGAGAAGGTGGATTGTCACTAAAAATTCAAGGCCAACTATCTTTCGGGGGGCTCTCCGCTGTATATCTTGTCAGTCGGGAAATTCTAAATGAAGCGGCCAATAGCGGCAAACCGCAAAAGCTTTTTGTTTTAAAAGAAGCAGTTTTGCCTGTCAATTCAGATGATGCCCTGAAGCAAAAAGCTCTGGCTATGTTCGAGCGTGAATCGCGTTTGCTCAGTGCCCTTAACCATCCACGCATTGCTAAAGTAATTGATTTTTTTGTGGCCAATGGACGAAACTATATTTTGTTGGAACATATCGAAGGGGTAGATTTGCGCCGCTTCGTTAAAGAAAATGGCAAGCAAGATGCTGCGGTAGCCATTCGCTGGTTGACTGAAACAGCTAGTATTCTTCAATATTTGCATGGGCAAAATCCTCCCATCATTCATCGAGATGTCACGCCAGACAATCTAGTACTGGCGCGCGATGGGCGGTTGACACTGATAGACTTTGGCGCTGCAAATGCCTTAGTTGGCACCGCCACTGGTACCTTAGTTGGCAAACAGTCATATATTGCACCTGAACAATTTCGCGGCAAAGCTAACTTTTCATCTGATATTTATTCTCTTGGTGCCACAATATTTTTTGCCCTCACTGCTTGCGATCCAGAACCACTAAGAACACTGCATCCGGCTGAAATTACTGAGATTCCGCCTGCTCTCGATCAATTAATTGCCCACTGCACCGAACAAGAGCAAGAGATGCGCATCGGCAGTCTTGAGCAGCTGCTAGAGAGAGCAAAAGAATGCGGTGCTTCATGAAAGACACTGAATATTTAAAGCCTCAGCTAATTTCCAGGCAAAAAAGAATGGTTGCTGAGCTTGGTTCGCTTGTTTCAGTTTCTCATGAGTCAAATGTCTCTGCCTTTGCCGGCGAAGCCGACGCAGAACTTTGCTTTCGACTGGGTGCCATTCGTGTTTATCGTTTACTTGGTCAGCCTTCAGTTTTTGTCGGAACTTTTTTACGAACAAACTTGATCTTTTTGACTCTTTTGGTTTTTTATTGCACATATCACACTTGCTCTTCTCCCGAGCGCCTGGCGCAAATCTGGCTTGGCCCCATGCTGCTCGGGGCCTGCCTACCTGCTGTGCTCACTTTGACCGGGCTTCTGGTCATGCTTACATTGGGCTTGTGGTTGGTGGAAAAACCGAAACGCTTAAAAGTAACGCCATCGCAGATGGTGCTGCGTATGCAGGTCAGTGATGAACTTTTTGCTGAGGTGGCAATTCCATGGAACACCCTAGATAGTGTGGAGTTGAAAAGACTGAGGCGCTTTACTCCAGAGAAAGATTTGTATGTTGTTATCAAAACTGCTCTAGGAACCAGCTACAGCCTGCGATATGACGATTTGCTGCTAGATAATTCAGAAGCTTCTTTTCTTAACGCCGTCACCACCTGGGCACCTCAAGCGCGCGGCTCTTTGCTAAGCTTTTCTTCGCTGACTTCCACCTCGCTGAGTTCCTCACACCAGTCGCAGGCACCACAATTTACCGAGCTCTGGCTGCACCAGTTTTCCACGGCAAACATACGCCAGAATGATGCGCTTTTGGCTTGTGGCAATGCCCTAAAGGGCGGCCAGTATGTCATTCTCGGTGTGCTTGGCGGCGGTGGTCAGGGCAATGCTTATCTCGCCAGTAATAAGCCACCTGAGAGTGTATCTGCCGACACTAACGATACTGCTGCTGCTGATCGAGCTGACCTCGTTGTACTTAAAGAGTATATTATGCCTGTCTATCAGGGCAGCTCGGTGCTAGCCAGGCTAACCGACAAGCTGCATCATGAAGCCGAGATTCTTAGCCGTTTAACCCATGGTCATGTGGTGAGATTATTTGATTGCTTTGTGGAAGATTATCGCGGCTATCTAGTCCTTGAATTTGTGGAAGGCCGCTCACTGAAAGAGCTGGTACAAAGTGAAGGACCGCAAAGTGAAGAATTTGTTTGTCGAGTGGCGATTCAATTGTGCGGCGTGCTCATTTATCTGCACGATTTCTATCCTGCCATTGTGCATCGAGATTTGACCCCTGATAACATCATGCTCGATGCTGCGGCAGACGTGAAAGTAGTTGATTTTAACGTTGCCAGACAACTCGAAAACGCCAGCGGTGCAACGGTTGTGGGTAAGCATGCTTATATTCCGCCTGAACAATTTCGCGGTCGGCCCTGCCCGCAGAGCGATATCTATGCCCTGGGAGCCACTCTTTATTTCCTGCTAAGTGGGCAAGACCCTGAACCATTGACTGTCTCGCGCCCTTCCGCATTGGCCCCGGCCGTGAACGTATCCTCTGCCCTTGACCAGATTGTCGCTCGTGCTACGGCCCAGGAGTTGGGCGACCGCTATGCCTCAGCCCATGACTTTTTGCGCGATCTCGAAAGTGTTTCCGGCGCCACCCTGAAAAGCTTATAAGAGCACAATCACATATAATGGTAAACATTGCGCCAATATTGATGTTTTAAAGGACGCCAGGGCTGAAAATAGAAGGTTATGTCGATCCTTTCGATTCAGACGGTTTAGTCGGTCGATGCGCCTGATAGGAAAAACAAAGCGATGGCGAAATTTAAATTGAAAACTAGATTGATAGTGGGTGGCTCTCTTCTCTACTCTGCCGTCTTTGCCCTGGTTGCCTGCAACGGTGGCTCCACCTCAAGTAGCGGCGATGTTAATCAGGCAAAAGGCGGCACTGCGATTATGGTGCAGGGCTCTGACACCATGGAAAATTTGACCGAAAAGTGGGCTCGCGATTATATGGCAAGCAACAACCGTATTCAGATCAGTGTACAACCTGGTGATACCGGATCTGGTGTCTCGGATCTATTGTCCGGAAAAATTGATCTGGCCACCGCTTCACGTGAGTTGACCGATGTAGAACAAAAGGTTGCTCACGATACCAAAGTTCACTTGAAGCGGTTGATGGTTGCACGTGATGCCGTGGCAGTGGTGGTCAACCCGCAGAACAAATTGAAAACTATTGACCTGGTAGATCTGGAAAAAGTATATTCAGGCGAAATTGCCTCCTGGAATCAGCTTGATTCATCGCTCAGTAAAGAACCTATACGTGTTTTTGGCCGAGAGGCCTCAAGCGGAACGTCTGATTATTTTCAAGCCCATGTACTAAAAGGAAAACCATTTGGCGCTGTGGTCAAACTGATGCCTTCTTCAGAATCTTTGATTGGCGCCATTATGGGAAACCGCCTGGCCATTGGTTTTGTTGGTATGTCCCAGGCCCACAAGGCCACAGATAAAATCCGTGTTTTGCAATTAAAATTGACTGCTGCTTCGCCGAATTCGTCGCAAGGTGGTGATCTTTCCGGCAGCGACTATCCGCTTTCACGGCCGCTATATTTGTATTACAACACTGCCAATGAAGCCAGAGTGAAAAAGTTTGTTGATTACTGCCTGGGTAAAGATGGTCAAAAAACTGTGGGCTCTATGGGCTTCATGCCAGCTCATTAACTGCCAGAGTCCGCTGCAAGTTCTGAATTTAAGTCGAAAGGATGCCAGTGAATTTTCTACAAGCATTAAAGCAAAAGGTTTTAATTTTTGACGGAGCAATGGGCACGTCGGTTCACACTTATGATCTTACTTTAGATGATTACGAGGGTTGTGAAAATTGTCCTGAAATTCTGGTGTCGAGCCGACCTGATGTAATTGGTGAAATTCACGAATCATTTTTTAAAGTTGGCTGCGACGTAGTTGAAACCTGCACATTCGGCGGCTCTCCTATTGTTCTGGCTGAGTTTGGCCTGGCAGATCGCACTTATGAGCTAAACAAAAAAGCAGCAGAGCTGGCTAAAAATGTGGCCCGAGCCTATAGCAAAGATAAGCCGCGCTTTGTCTCCGGCTCTATTGGTCCAACAACAAAAATTCCATCATTAGGCCATGTTGCTTTTGAGCAGATGCGCGCTTCTTATTATGAGCAAGTGCGCGGGCTTGTTGATGGCGGCGTCGATGTTTTGCAATTTGAAACCGGCCAGGATTTGCTGCAAGCTAAATGCGCGATTATCGCCATGGAAGATTATTTCAGAGAAATCGGCAGGCGCATTCCCATCATCACTCAAGTGACCCTGGAAGCCCCACCGCTTGGCACAATGCTTGTCGGTACCGATATCTCCGCTGCCCTGACTACCCTGATGGCTTATCCAGTTGATGTGATTGGTATTAACTGCGCCACCGGCCCTAGAGAAATGATAGATCCCGTGCAATATCTCTGCCAGAACGCACTGCGGATGGTGTCGGTTTTGCCAAATGCCGGCTTGCCTGAAAACGTAGATGGACAGACTGTTTATAAATTGACCGGAGAAGAACTGGCAAACTCACTGCAGAGTTTTGTTCTTAATCAGGGCGTCAACATTATTGGTGGATGTTGCGGCACCACACCTTCCCATATGGCCGAAGTAGTGAAGCGTGTCGGTGAGGTAGCGCCCAAAGAGCGTCACCCTGTCTTTACGCCAGCTGCGGCCAGCATTTATACATCAGTTGCATTTGATATTGACCAGCCGCCCTTGATTGTGGGAGAGCGCACTAATACTAACGGCAGTAAAAAATTCAAAGACCTTTTGCAAGCCGGTGATTTAGACGGTATGGTAGCCATGGCTCGCGAACAGGAACGCGAAGGCGCACATATTCTCGACGTTTGCACAGCTTATGTGGGCCGCGATGAAGTTGCCGACATGAGTCTTTTCATCAAGCGTTTAAATACCGAATTGCAAATCCCGATTATGGTAGACAGCACGGAGTATCCAGTGCTGGAAGCCTCGCTTGGCTTAATTGCCGGCAAACCAATCGTTAATTCCATCAATCTCGAAGATGGCGAAGCGAAGATGCTGCAAAAAATTGCTTTAATTAAAAGATATGGCGCGGCAGCGGTAGCACTTACTATTGACGAAGGCGGCATGGCTAAATCGGCCGACAAAAAATTGTCTATTGCCAGGCGCATTTATGATCTGGCACTGGCTGCTGGTTTGGCCCCTTATGATTTGATATTTGATGCTCTCACTTTTACTTTATCTACCGGTAATGAAGACGACCGAAAACTCGGCCTAGAAACATTGCAGGGTATCAAACTAATAAAAGAAAATTTGCCGGGTGTGCGCACCATTCTTGGTGTGAGCAATATTAGCTTTGGCATGGACGCCCGCATTCGTCGCATTCTCAACTCGGTTTTTCTTCACCACGCCGTGGAGTATGGCCTTGATATGGCTATCGTCAACGCTCAGAAAATTCTTCCGCTTTATAAAATTGACGAAAGCGAAAGGGAAATGCATAACAAACTAATCTTTGATCAACGCACCAAAGATTACGATCCGCTTTTTGCCCTGCTAGATTTTTATAAAGACAAGAAAGGTTCGAGCGTTAAGGCCGAACGTAAATCTGACGCTAGTATCGAAGAAATTTTAAAACAGCGAATCATCGACGGCGACCGTGTTGCTCTAAGCGTCGATCTGGATTTGGCTCTGAAGACACACGAGCCTTTGGCAATTATCAATACTATTTTGCTGGACGGAATGAAAGTTGTCGGTGAATTGTTCGGCTCTGGCAAAATGCAGTTGCCGTTCGTGCTTCAGTCTGCTGAAACCATGAAGGCCGCCGTGTCTTATCTCGAGCCTTTCATGGATAAAGTCGAGGGCTCCACCCGCGGTGTCATGGTACTCGCCACTGTGAAAGGCGACGTGCATGATATCGGCAAGAATCTTGTAGACATCATTTTGACCAACAATGGTTACCGGGTGATTAATCTTGGTATCAAACAGCCAATTGAAAATATTATTTCAGCCGCGGAACATCATAAGGCCGATTGTATTGGCATGAGCGGGCTTCTAGTAAAATCTACCGTCATTATGAAAGAGAATTTGTCCATTCTCAATCAGCGGGGCATCTCTGTGCCGGTGATTTTAGGCGGAGCTGCGCTGACTCGAAGATATGTGGAGGAAGATTGCCGCAAAGTTTATCAGGGCACTCTTTATTATGGGCAAGACGCTTTCGACGACCTGCATATTATGGAGGCCATCGCTTCCGGTGACCACTCGCTTTTACCCAAAGAGCCAGCTGTTGAATGTGAAGATCTCGACGACTTAGATGACCTTGACGATATAGAAGAAATTAGATTCGGCAAAGTCGACGACGAAGATCAAATCCAAGACCAAAAGCCAGACCAAAAAGAAAATAAAGCAGACCATAAAAATAATGGTGGAAATGCAGCTATAGGTGTTGTTCGCTCTGAAGTATTGAGATCTGGTGAGGGCGAATTGAGCATAGCTACCCCACCTTTTTGGGGTTCGAAAGCCATTCATAATTTCGACCTGGGTGAGATTTTTTCGTATCTCAATGAAAATGCCTTGATTCGCGGACAGTTCCGGGTGAGACAGGGATCTAGCAGCAATGCCGAATATCAGGCAATGCTGGCAGAAAAAATAACACCGATGCTGGAAAATATGAAAGGCCGTTGCATTGCTGAAAGTCTATTGCAGCCAAAAGCAGTTTATGGTTATTTTCCTTGCCGGTCGAAGGGCAATCAACTGATTGTCTATAAGAATAAGGGCAATCACGATGCTGCAGATTTCTCTTCCACCGCTTCTCCTGCAATTCCAGGCACCGAACTTGGCGAGTTAGAGGAATGGGTGCGGTTTGATTTTCCCAGACAACAATTTGGTCGCAGACTTTGTATTGCTGATTTCTTCAGCAGTGGCGCCCAGGGAGAGTATGACGTTCTACCGGCTCAAATCGTCACTATGGGTGAAGTGGCCAGTACACATGCAGCAGCATTGTTTGCCGGCAATCATTATTCCGACTACCTCTATTTTCACGGCTTGTCGGTAGAATCTGCTGAGGCGCTGGCAGAGCTTGTCCACAAACAAATTCGCGCTGAACTTGGTTACGGCCAGTTCGATCAAGCCGACCGTAAGAAATTTTTCCAACAGGGATATCGTGGAACCAGATACAGCTTTGGTTATCCGGCCTGCCCGAATCTCGAAGACCAGAGCCACTTATTTACATTGCTCAAGCCTGAACGCATTAATGTCATCTTGTCCGAAGAATTCCAACTTGTGCCAGAACAGAGCACTTCGGCTATCGTCGTGGTGCATCCACAGGCCAAATATTTCAATATAGAACGCAAGCAAGCCGCAGTTTTATAATTTTGCCTCCGTTGTCACGTATTTGCCACGTAGTCGCCTGTAATCTGGATAGGTCGGCATTTACTAAATCACATTTACTATTGGTTAGGTCTTGCATGCATACATCTAAAAAAGTGCGCTCGTCTATAGAGCAAAGTCGCAGAATAGTAGACCTTGATCGCGCCATCGGTGATCTTGACGGAGCACAGTTTTTCGTTCAGAGCCTGCTTATCGGTTTGATTGCTGGCATCGGGTTCAGTGCGGTGTTCTTCGTGCCAATCGCCCTGGCCTTCCCCGTGGCTGTTGTCACCGGAAAAACTTTCTGGTCGGCTGGCGATCATCACCTTGTAATTCAGTGGGTTTTATCAAGCCTTGTCTGCGGATCTATCGCTTCGGCTGTATTGCTGTCGTTTTTAAGCTTTGTTCGCACCTGGCAGCTTGGACATTTTGGCAAAGCTTTCGGAAGACGCTCGATTCAACTGCCTCAGTCATTTGACGAAGCCTGCGACCTGGTGGGTTTTTCTCTGGCAGAGCTGGACGGATATGAAATTTTACTTGCCGATGTGGAGTCGGGTCACTTACTTCTGGAGTTGCAACAAAGCGAATTTGCCACAAATTATCTGACCGTCAATCTTTGCTCTCTTGCTAATGGCGGCACTCTTGTAAATATTACCGGTGCACCGGCTTTGCACGGCCGCGCTAAACTTTTCAGTTCATTTTATTTCGATCGCGGTGTTAATTCAGATAATGTGGATGCCTTGATGTCATTCTTAAAACCTTTCGCCCGCCTGGAAGATTTAAATCTCAAGCCGCGCCCAGTCAAAGTCGTAATTTCTTACGATCCAGAGGTGCGCGACCTTTTTGCTCCGCCCAGCAGTGTTTCTCTTAAGGCTAATGGTCGTCTTCCGGCTAGTAGCTATTAATGACCTGCTTTAAGAGCTGTATAATTCGTTGGTATGTTGATTATTCGCAAAGCTTTGACCACAGAGGAAGAAATAAAGGGCATTCTGGACGTGCATTATGCAGCGGTTCATGGTGAGCCTGTGGATTACTATGAAGAAGAAATTCTAGATGACTGGTCGCCGCCTGTAGATGAACAGCGGATAGCTAATTTTCTCCACCGCCCGCAAAAAGATGATGAAGTGTTGCGCGTGGCCACCATGGACAATGGCGTTGTTGGCTTTGGTATAGTCGTACCTCGATTGAGTGAGTTGCGAGCCTGCTATGTATTGCCGCGCCTGGGCCGGCAGGGTATCGGCCGCGCCCTGCTTGGTGAACTTGAGCGCACAGTGCAACAGGCGGGCTGTGATTGGCTCAACCTCAACGCTTCCATGAATGCTGAAGCCTTTTATCTGGCTAACGGTTTTGTCGCTGATGGTCTTGGTCGCCAGCCTCTGCCTGGTGGTCACGAGATGAGCTGTGTGCGCATGTATAAATTTCTTGATAATGAAAATTCGAAATGGACTCGGGGGGTTTTACCCTGAATCTATTTGATCGCTCTGTAAAGCTTGCGTAACTGAACTTTTCTAAGCCTCAATTTGGCCAATGTTGCTGTGCGACTATGCTGGTCGTGGCTTTCCAGATTACAGAGAAATTTGCGCAAACTTCTCTGCAATTGAGACAAAGCTTTTTTGACCACCGACAGTGAAGCCCAAACAGCCCATTTTTTGATTAAAAAGTGCCCCAGGCGTAGAATATGTCAGTAATTTCAATGGAGTGAAGAAAATGACTCAAGATCTGGAGAAAGCTAAGGCAAAATCCAGGGAGGTTCTGGAGCTGATCAGCAAGAAAGAGCTGACCCAGGACGAACGCGATAAAGTCATTGAAGAGTCGGTTCGTTACTGGACAGACCACGTCAACGCCGGATTTCTCAAATACAGAAAGTCTGTCAGTACCGACTATACGGCCGTGGAATGGGAAGATAACGGGGCCGTTTTCCGCGATATTAACGGTAAAGAGTTTATTGATATGCTGGGCGGTTTTGGCGTCTATAACGTAGGCCATCGTCACCCCACAGTTTTAAAAGCAGTAACAGAACAGCTTCAGCGCCAGGCCATTCACTCGCAAGAGTTGATTGACCCGTTGCGCACTTACCTGGCACACCTGGTGTCACTCATTACTCCAGGAGATCTTAACTACTCATTCTTCTCCAATTCGGGCACTGAATCAGTGGAAGGTTGCATGAAGATGGCCATGTTGGCCACAGGGCGTAAGCATTTTATTGGTGCTGTTGGTGCTTTTCACGGAAAAACACTGGGATCTTTAGGGGGAACTTCTAAAGCCATGTTTCGTGAGCCATTTATGCCGCTTTTGCGCTGGAGTCACATTCCCTTTGGTGACGTCAAAGCTTTAGAAACAGCTCTCAGTTGCGCCGATTTTAATGGTGATCGAGTGGCCGCTTTTGTGGTCGAACCGGTGCAGGGAGAAGGTGGCATCAATGTTTCACCTCCCGGTTATTTGCAGGCAGCGCGTGATCTTTGCGACAAATATGGTGCAGTACTTGTCTTTGACGAAATTCAAAGCGGAATGGGTCGCACCGGAAAAATGTTCTATTGCGATTATGAGGGTGTAGTACCCGACTTAATGGCGCTGGGCAAGGCCTTCGGCGGCGGTGTGATGCCGATTGGTGCGGTGGTCGGCAATGAAAGAGTATGGGCTAAATATGTAGAAAATCCATTTTTACATACCACCACTTTTGGTGGCAATCCTTTAGCTTGCGCTGCGGCTATCGCCACTATTTCAGTTTTGCTTGATGAAGATTTGCCTAAACAGGCAAAAGAAAAAGGGGAATATATGATCCCCAAGATGAATCAACTGGCCAAACGTTATCCTGATGTACTCTCGGTCATACGCGGTGTTGGTCTTATGATTGGTATGGAATTCACCAGTAATGAGAGCGGTTATGCGGTGGCCAAAGAATTGTTTGCCCGCAATATTCTTATCTCTGGTACTTATATTAATGCCAGAGTTTTGCGAGTAGAGCCGCCGTTGATTATTTCTTACGAGCAAATAGACATCTTCCTCAAGGCCCTTGAAGAATCGCTGGTGGTAGTATCAAAGCTACAGCCGGCACTGACTTAAACTCAGTCAGGCAGTCAAATTTACAGCAAACCTTCCAGGCTATGATTGGCCGAGCGTTCTTGCATGGCTGCATTATGCAAACGCTTGATCTGATTTTTCGCTTCATAACCAACATAAGGGTCTTGATCGTCTTTTAAATCTTCCAGCACTTGTGCTGGACAATTGCTGTTGTCTATAACGCGCAGTTTTACCTGGGCCTGACTATCTTTCGCTAGTAGTTTGAAAGCCTCGAGTGGTGCACTGATATTTTCAGCCACTGCGGCGCGCACTTCCACACTTTCGCTGGCGGCTAATTCCAGAAGCTTTTCTGCTGGTGTGCTTAAACGGGTGGCCACCATTTTATAGAAGGCTATTATTTCCGCCGGTGACGCGCCGTCTGGTGGTTTATCAAAAGCGGCATGGTAACTGGGCATCTGCTTGGGCGGACCGTTGGTGTTAACCACACTGGCGTTGAATTTTAGATCTTTGACTGTATCTTTTTGCTGCTTGTAGGCTTGTTTTGCCCCGTCCGAATTTAGCGACTGCCATTCGCTGTCGGCCTTGCTGCCATCGTTGAGCCCACCGGGAGCAACAGCGTCTAGTGTAGTGTAAGAGGCAGTGATTTGATTTGATGTCGCATTAAAGCGATTGTTGAACAGCAAATTATGGCTGTTACGTTGAGCTTCCACTACATCGCCCCGGGCACTTAAGGCTGATTGCGCTTCAGAGGCAGTCAACTTACTTGTATCTCGAGTCAGAGTTCGCAATACATCAATTGGTGTAGAGCTGTTGCCGGCCACCGAGAGTCGCACGCTGCTATCCACATCATTGGCCAGTTTACGTAAGCTTTCTGGCGGAGTTTTCTCGTTGGCTGCTACAGAGGCACGCACTTCAGGTGATACCAGAGACGATAGCCAGGCTAAAGTGGCAGGAGAGGTGGAAATATTCTCAGCCGCATTCTTAAACGATTCTTCTGTAGGTGAAGAGTCACTGACCAGATTACGGTCAGGGGTGCATTGCCACTGAGCGGCCAATAGATTTGGTTCTTCTTCAGATGAGCCTGAGTAGAGACGAGTTTGATTTTCGCGGCTAATAATCCTGGCTACTCTGGGGGTCTTTTCGGCAGGAGGTTCAACCACAACTTCGGGTTCAAGATGATGCCACGAAGAATCAAGCTCGTCGCCAGAATAGTTTAGGTCTCTAATCTGTTTATGATTATCACCACTAACTAAAGTCGATGGCGGCAGAGCAAATTCTATTTGCCCACCGGCGAGAAAGCGGGTAGAGAGGCTGTCTTTGCCTTTGTGCAATAAGCTGTGAATGGTTTGATTGTCGTCTTTCGCAGCAACTTGATCAAAATCAGAAGCTGTTGCGCTAATTTGAGCCGACACGGCTTCTGCTTCAGCTGCAGCAACAGGCGGAAGGGCTTTTGATTGGCTAGATAAGGTTTTTAATTCTGCTGCCTTTTTCTCGCGCTCAGCTTCTTCGACAATGTTTTTCAACAGCCGAATAATCGTATCTTTAAAGGATCCCATCCCCCAATTCAACCCCACTTATGCCTCTTCAGATAACTGGCTGCCAGAACTACTTGCCTGCTGCTAGTCAAATCACCCATGATACTTCTATCTATATTGATGCTAGCTTAGCGCCGGAGCACACATGTATAGGCTTGACCGTATTCTTATAGCGGTTACCCTATAGGCTTTAAGTTTGCAACTGACAAAGTGCCTGTGGTGCCTGTATTTTGATTGCAATCGGCCAACAATTTCGAGAGTTATACGAATCCCGTACAAAGTTATAGGGTAACTGTCTATCAACTGAAGGTCATCCGGGTAAGAATGATAGCGAGGGCCGAAATTTGGCCTGTCAAAGCGAATGAACACGGAAACAACTTACTAATGTTGAGCAGTCAACAACTAACCACTTCTATTAGAGGCGCTACTCAGGTCTACCAGACTTGGGGTCCGGGCGACATAGAAACAATCAGAGGCAGTCATGAAGTGTGAAACGATCCCCGAACTAGAGAAATTCCTCACCATCCAAGAGCAAGCCCTGGGGCAAAATAGCCCGGAAGTGGCGGCAACAGTATCGAAATTGGCGGATCTGTATTTCCATAAAGGTATGCTTGAAGATGCCGAGGCCCTCTATCGGCGAGCGCTTGAAATTATGGAAAGAACTCTTGGACCTTACCGTCCTGAGGTCGTTGATACTAAGAAGTGTCTTGAAAAAGTTATGACCGTGCGTCAGAAAGGTCCACCTTCACCTATTCCTAGTGCAATATACCGACGCCCGCAGTGCGAGTGGAAACAGTCGCTTACCGATTCGTCCACATCGCTTGATGCTATTCCGGCTTCAATGGCGCTTGGTTGGCCATCTGGTTTTCCTGATGAGCAAGATCAGGTCAAAGACGCGGAGGTGGAAGTGGCATCGGTGCGGCAGATGATGGGCAAAGATCATCCTCATGTTGCCGATTTATTGACTAAGTTGGCAGATCATTATTGCCGCCGCAAACTCTACCGTGAAATGGAACCACTCTTGATTGAAGCTCTGCAAATTCGAGAAAAGTCGCTTGGAGGCGAGCATCCGCTGGTTTCCACATCGCTTAAGAATTTAGCCAGGCTCTATTATTTCCAAACTCGTTTTGAATTATCTGAACCGTATTTTAAACGCGCACTGGCTGTGAGACAGAAAATCTACGGCAAAGATCACCAACGCTTTGCTGATGTGGAAGAGCAGTATGCCAAGCTTTTGCGTAAAACCAATAGGGCAGGGCAAGCTCACGAGCTGGAAAATCACGTGCGCCTGGTACGCAGTCAAGCTATTTTTAGCCAGTAATCAGACTTTCTGTGCGTCTTTGGATTTTAATCTGGTCACTAGGGCGGCCATGTCATCGTAGCGTCCAAATGATGGCACCAGATAAGTGCCCTGGCAAATGTGGCGCAACTGACCGAGTAGCTCTTCGGCCAGCTCGAGCCCTTTTTGCGAACCCTGCTCTCCGGCTTCAGCCATGACCTGCCGGATTCTCTCTGGAATAGAAATGCCCGGTACTTCGTTGTGCAAATATTCAGCATGCTTGCTTGAATGCAAAGGCATAATGCCTACTAAAAGCGGCAGGTTAAGCGCACCAAATTCATCAAGGAAATCGGTCAGATCACTCAGCTGGTATATCGGTTGTGTCATAACAAAGTGCGCGCCAGCCTCAATTTTACGCGTGAAGCGCTCAATTTCCATGGCCCTGTTTTGCGCCGTAGGATTAAGTGCGCAACCAATTGATAAATTTAGTGGAGTGCCGATGGTATTACCGGCGATGTCTTGCCCGGCATTGAGTTGAGAAATTATTTTGATCAGACCGATTGAGTCTACGTCATAAACTGCAGTGGCGTGCGCATAATTGCCCAGTGCGGGAGGGTCTCCGGTTAAAGCAAGTATGTTTTTTAGACCCAGTGCCTGGCAGCCGAGCAGATCAGCTTGCATGCCCATCAAATTGCGATCGCGAGTAGTGAAGTGAATGATCGTGTCGACACCAACTTGCTGACTGATAAGCTGGCAGGTGGCTAGCGAAGACATACGCACGCGAGCCATGGGGCTGTCACCGACGTTGATGGCATCAGCTCCGGCTTTATAGAGCAAATCTGCTGCGGCTAAAATTTTCTTGGTGCCGGCGCCTTTAGGTGGGTCGAGCTCAACTGAAATATAAAAATCATCGCTATCGCCATTTCTAATTGCGCTGAGCCTATCGCTCAGATGAATGCTCGCACCAGATGCGGTGACAGCGGTGGATTTTTCTCTTTGGCCATCGCGGGTTTTATTGTCATCTTGATAGTCCAGCGAGTCAGGGTGGAAGAGCACAGTGCCCTGTGCCGCTGCTGACGCTGCTTGCTGCTGAGTCGACATAGCCAGGTAGGCGTCGAGGCTTTTGCGCATCTCTTTAATATGCTCAGGCGTGGTGCCGCAGCATCCGCCCACAATTCTTGCGCCCGCTCGTAAATAAGGCTCTATATAAGAAGCGCAATAATGCGGCTTACTCATAAAGATTGGTCTGCCACCAATCAAACTGGGTTGACCAGCATTGGGCAGGCATGAAAAAGTTAAGCGCTCGGGATCAATTTTAAGAGTGCGAATTGCCGCTGTCAGCCTGATGAGTGAGTCGAAAACCGGGCCGGGGCCGGCACCACAGTTGATACCAATTACATCAGGCATATCGTCGCCCAGATCGCGAATCAATCTTGCCACATCTTCTGGTGTGGCTCCAAGCAATGTATGGCCTTCCACCGAGAAAGATAACTGTGCCACCACAGGCAGTTTTGACAGACTGCGTGCGGCGCGCACGGCAATAGCTGTTTCTTCCAGGCTAGACATGGTCTCAATCATGAAAAGATCCACGCCACCGGCAAGCAGGGCTTCCATCTGTTCTTTGAAGGCATACTCGAGTTCATCTAAGGCCGTATCGCCTAAAGGTGGTAAAAGCTTGCCTGTGGGCCCCACTGACCCGGCCACAAAAACTGGCTGCCCTGCGATTTCACGGGCGTTGCGGGCAATTTTTGCCGCCCAGACATTGATTTTCCAGACGTCATTTTCCAGACCATTGTTGGCAAGTTTAATTCTGTTGCCCGAAAAAGAATTTGTTTCAATAATTTCAGCTCCGGCGTTGATGTAATCAACGTGAAGTTGTTGAATTGTTTCTTGACGCGTAATGTTCAGGTGTTCAAAGCAAGCATCGGTCGAGGCTCCCCTTGAATACAAAAGGGTTCCAATGCCGCCGTCTGTCAGCAATGGACGCTGTTTAAGGGTATTTAAAAATGGACTCTGTGAATTTGACATAAGTTCGTCTGGCGCCTGTTGGAGCTGAGTAGTAACTAATCGCGATTTCGAAAGGCGTAACTCCTGCTAATATACCTTGCAAGTATAGATAGCATCCATAAACCGTACTCGGTGGCCAGATCTTAGCAAAGGGTTCTCAGTGACCGACCCCAATTTAATCAGAAACTTTTCAATTATTGCCCATATCGACCATGGCAAGTCTACTCTGGCAGACCGATTGCTGGAAATGACGAATACCATCGCCAAGCGCCATATGCAGGCGCAAGTGCTCGACTCCATGGATATCGAACGTGAGCGCGGTATCACAATTAAGGCTCAGGCGGCGCGCATGGATTACCTTGCCGACGACGGCAAGACTTATGTCCTTAATTTGATTGACACACCTGGCCACGTAGACTTTGGTTACGAAGTTTCACGCAGTCTGGCTGCCTGCGAAGGGGCACTGTTGATTGTTGACGCCACACAAGGCGTTGAAGCCCAAACTCTCGCCAATGTGCACCTGGCCTCAGAAAACAATCTGGAAATAGTAGTGGTAATCAATAAAATTGATTTGCCGAGCGCTGAGCCTGAGCGCATTCGCGCCGAAATTGAAGACGTCATCGGCATTCCTGCCGACGAAGCTATTCTGGCCAGTGCCAAGAACAATATTGGTGTCAAAGATGTGCTTGAAGCGATCGTCAAATTTGTGCCGCCGCCTCGCAACACACAAAACGCTCCACTACGGGCCCTGATATTTGACAGTTATTTCGACAGCTATCGCGGCATCATTGTTTATTTCCGTGTTAAAGATGGCGAAGTAAAAGTGGGCGACAAAATTCGCTTTATGGCTAATGACAAAGTTTTTGACATTGCTGAGCTTGGAGTATTGCGTCCGGCGCAAGTAAAAGTAGATCGCCTTGGCCCCGGCGAAGTCGGATATCTGGCTGCGCAAATCAAAGATGTAGAAACTCTAGTGGGTGACACCATTACTCTAGTGAGCAATCCTGCTTTGGAAGCTCTTCCTGGCTACCGCCCGGCCAAGCCCATGGTCTATGCTGGAATTTATCCCGTCGATAATGATCAGTATCCAGACTTGCGTGAAGCGCTCGATAAACTCAAGCTCAATGACTCATCGTTGTTTTTCGAACCAGAAACTTCAGAAGCTCTGGGTTTTGGCTTTCGCTGCGGCTTTTTGGGATTGTTGCATATGGAGATTATTCAAGAGCGCCTGGAGCGCGAATATAATCTCAACCTGATTACCACGGCACCATCGGTGGTGTATCGCGTCACTAAGACCGACAATTCAGTGGTGATGGTAGAGAATCCGGCACTACTTCCTGACCCCACTTATCGTCTTTTTATTGAAGAGCCTTTTGTTACCGCCAATATCATTACGCCCACCGAATACACCGGCACATTGATGGAGTTATGCCAGCAGCGCCGAGGCGTTTATGTTGACATGAAACATCTCGATGCGCGCCGCGCCATGCTGGTTTACGACCTGCCCCTGGCGGAAATTATTACTGACTTTTTTGATCAGCTCAAGAGTCGCTCGCGCGGTTATGCCAGTCTCGATTATCTCTTCAAAGAGTTTAGAGAAGAGCGTTTGGTCAAAATTGATATTCTCATCGGCGGCGATAAGGTCGATGCTCTATCGGCTATCGTTCACTACGATAGAGCGCACACAGCTGGTCGTGCCATTTCAGAAAAACTAAAAAAATTGATACCCCGGCAAATGTTTGAAGTGCCGATTCAGGCAGCTATCGGGGGCAAAATTGTTGCCCGAGAAACAATTTCTGCCGTTCGCAAAAATGTGCTTGCCAAATGTTACGGTGGTGACATCAGTCGCAAACGCAAACTCCTCGATAAACAGAAAGAGGGTAAAAAGCGAATGAAATCTGTGGGCAGAGTAGAAATTCCGCAAGAAGCCTTTATGGCCCTGCTAAAAATCGACGACTGATTTATTGAGATCAACTTACTGAGATAACCATGAGTAAGCAAGAAGACAATCGCGTAGGCAAAGAAGATCCCGATTTTGAAAGGGAGAGTGAACTGGCCCGGCGTGAGCTTTTGCGGCAAGCATGGACTGCCAGAGATAATCTTTATAAAGAAATTTTTGGCGAGCCTTCTTACGTTTCGCCTGCTAATTATGGACCTCCGGTTTTTCAAGATTTGCCATTGGCAGCGAAGAAAAGAAAGAGCCGGCTTGAAAGTAACGACACTTCAAGGCCGCCTGACAGTGGCGGCAGCGAGCAGCAGTTGGCAGTATTGGCATACGGCCCAGACCCTTTTAAACCTTATTGGACATACGTCACTGCTGGTTTGGCCAGCCCCTGGGTGCAAAGTGAACCACTCGAAGTTTCTGGTTTTGGTTGCGAGCTAATTATCAAAAGCCCCATAGACAGTGCCTGGGCGCCACAGCTATTGCGCACAATGGCTTTTTATATTTTCAATCACGCCGGTACCTTGAGCCCGGGTAAGCGCATCGCTCTTGGTGCCCCCATTGCTCCCAACTCTGATTCATTGCTTAATTCAGCAATTATCTGGTATGCCGATGAGGCTCCTGATGCCTGGTATCCACTTCCTTCTGGCGGCTTTGGTCTATTTCTGGCCATCGGCTTGACCGATGCCGAGTGCAAATTTGCTGAATCAGCCGAAAATTATGGCACCTGGTGTATTGAACAACTGTTGCGGCGCAAAGGCCACGGACAAATTACTGATCCTGCGCGCAGCGACATGATGAGAGAAAGCGACACGCCTGCCTTGCTCGAGTCAATTAAGCAATTTGCCGACACTTTCAGGCAGTTCGATGTAGAAGCTGATCAGGCAGATGCTAACTTATAGCACTGGCTGCAGTTTTTACCGGCACGCGGCGAAAGACATAGCCATTGGCCACTGCTAGCTCAGTGGCCAATACTGCACCACCAGCGGCGCCAAGAATGGCATTGTGAGCTAGAGCGGTGAAGCGCACCCAGTCTTCGTTGACAGTCAGTTGGCCAGCCGTTACGGCCATGCCGTTTTCAGTCATGACGTCAAGTTTTGGTTGCGGCCGATCTGGTGCATCCTGGAAGTGAATAATCTGTTTTGGCGCTGAAGGTAATTCAGACAGATCGCCGGATACACCTTTAAACTCGCTCCATTTACTTAAGATCGTTTTGCGATCTACCGCTGAATTGAGTTGGGCATTAACGTATGCAGTGTGACCGTCAGAGACCGCCACCCGCACGCACTTAGCTTGAATTTTTGGTGATGTGGCGTGGTCAATGCCTCCTGGGCCAATTTCGCCCCAGATTTTAAGCGGCTCTTGTTCTGATTTTTGCTCTTCGCCACCAATATATGGAATGACGTTTTCCACCATCTCTGGCCAGGTGGCAAAGGTCTTGCCGGCGCCGGAAAGTGCCTGTTCACTATGCACAAAAATCTGTTTGATACCAAATTGTTTGAGCGCAGTCATGGCAATTACATAACTTTGGATGGAGCAGTTACTTTTAACGATAATGGCACCAGTGCTATAACCACGTGTTTGACGTTGCAGTTCTAATACTTTCAAATGGTCGGCGTTCGCCGCTGGTATCATCATCGGTACCAGTGCATCCATGCGATTGGCTGAATTGCACGATGTGACAAAGACTCCGCGTTTAGCCAGTTCGTCTTCAAGTTTTAGAACGCTGGGTTTATCAAGACTAACTGCGCAAAAAACAATGTCGACACCTTCAACTACCAGGTCGAGTTTCTCGGCGTCAACCACTGTGAGCGCTCCAACTGATGCTGGAATGGCAAAGTCCATAAACCAGCGACCGGCAACGGAATCTTGATAAGATTTGCCGGCAGAGCCAGCCGAAGCTGCCAGTTTAGTAATTTCAAACCACGGGTTATCTTTGAGCATGCGAATCAGTTGTTGGCCCACCATGCCCGTGGCGCCCACAATGCCTACCTTCAATTTGTCTTTTAAAATTTTCTTGCCGTTTGCATCTTTAGAGTTGGCTTGAAGGCGAACGATTTGAGGTTCTGATTGAGACACTGCAACACTCCGTGCAAAGATTTATCTGTACGCATTACGAACGTAAGTATAACAGTCGAGCGGCTATGAGCCTGCTTGAAAGGCCCTGAGCCATAACTTTGCTTTACGAAGGCTGTTCGCATTTTGTAAATAATTTTGTGATCAGTGCCGTCCAACCGGTCTGATGACTGGCACCGAGGCCGCGGCCAGTTTCAGCATGAAAATATTCGTAGAATAAATGTAAATCTTGCCAGTCTGTTCGACTGAACAATTCTTCCGTGTTCGTCTGCCATGGCCTTGAATTCGATTCTGGATCGAGGAGGAATATGCTGCTCAGGCGGCGCGATAGTTCCTGGGATACTGCTTTCAGACTGAGAAAATTACCTGATCCTGTGGGGCATTCCACTTTAAAGTCTTCGCCATAAAAGCGGTGATAACGCTCAAGCGCTTCGATAATTAGAAAGTTGAGTGGAAACCAAATTGGCCCTCGCCAGTTCGAATTACCGCCGAAAGCTGCAGTGTCGCTTTCTCCTGGAACATATTTGACTTCATAAATTTCGCCGTCACCGCTGAAGACAAACGGATGATCTTCATAGATTCTTGAAAGTGAGCGAATGCCAAATGGTGATAGGAACTCATTTTCGTCCAGCATGTACGCCAGTACTCTTTTTAGGCGGTCAATGGAAAGCAATGAAAGCAAACGGCTTTCGCCTCCACTGGTGGTGCGCGTCATGGCAATATTTTGATCAAGGTCGCTTCTGTTTTCAATGAACCACATCATTCTTTTATAAAATCCGGGCAAATTTTGAATCAGCGGCTCCTCTAATACTTCCACCGCCAATAGTGGAATAAGCCCCACCATTGAGCGAACACGCAATGGAATATTGTTTTGAACACCCTGGTTAACCACATGTAAATGGTCATAATAAAAACCATCTTCTTCACACCACAAACCGGAGCCGTCCGCTTTGTGAATGGCATCAGATATTTGCACAAAATGTTCGAAAAATTTGGAAGCAATATCTTCATGAGCCGGACGTTTTTCGGAAAGCTCCAGAGCCATGGCCAACATAGTTGTGCAATAAAAGCTCATCCAGGCTGTACCATCAGCTTGCTGCAGCACGCCATTAAAGGGAGCAACCCCTTTTGACCGATCAAATATGCCGATATTGTCCAAGCCGAGAAATCCACCGCCAAATAGATCGTTGCCATCGACGTCTTTACGATTGACCCACCAGGTGAAATTTATTAAGAGCTTTTGAAACACCCTTTCTAAAAAGGGCAGATCGCGCATACCTTGCGGAGCGGTCATTTTATAAACGCGAAAAGCCGCCCAGGCATGCACCGGCGGATTAACGTCAGAAAAATCGAATTCATAGGCCGGTAATTGCCCGTCATGGCGCATGTACCATTCGCGCAAAAACAGAACCAGTTGTTCTTTGGCAAAACTTGGATCTATTTGAGCCATCACGATCATATGAAAAGCCACGTCCCATATGGCATACCAGGGATACTCCCATTTGTCAGGCATGGAAATAATGTCGCGATTGAAGATGCTGGGCCATTTTTGATTGAGAACTTTCTGCCTATCGGGCGGCGGGTACACCGGGTCACCTTCCAGCCACTGGCTGACAATATAGTAGTAGAACTGTTTGCTCCAGAGTAAGCCTGCATAGGCCTGGCGACTGACTGAGGCTTGTTCTAGCGAAAGATTTGCCGGTATAACACTTTTGTAAAATTGATCCGCTTCGCTGATTCGCGCTGCAAAAATGCGATCGAATTCGGCGCCAAACTGCGCCGGCTTTTGAGAAAAATTGGGTTGCTGTTGTGACTGCTCTTGTATTTGAAGCCGATATTTAAAGAATTTGCTTTCCCCTGCACTTAAGCTTAGCTGGCTGTAGAAGGCGGCTTTAGTGCCCAAGAGTTGAGGATTAATCGCCTCTTTTTTTCCGTCGATCAAATATTGATGAAAGGCATCTTTGACAAATTTACTTTTGTTTTTGACCTGAAAAAGTTTAGCGCTATTAGTTTCGTTATTGGTGTAGAGGGGCTCAAAATTGGTATTTTCACAGCTGAAATTAAATGTGCCCAGTGTTTCGTGGCTGGCCTGGGCATGGTTCCCAGACTGTTTAATTTGAGGCTCTGACCAGTAGCCGTCACCTGTTCTTCCCCATGACCAGGTATTGCGAAACCAGAGGGTGGGCAGCAGATGCAATAAAGCTGCTTCAGGGCCACAATTGGTAATTGTAAGCTTGATTAAAATGTCATCGGAAGCAGCTTTTGCATATTCCACTAGAACATCGAAATAGCGCGACTGGTCAAAAATACCGCTGTCTGCCAGTTCATATTCGCCCAAATCTCTTGAGCGGCGGGAGTTTTCAGCTACCAGCTGGTCGTAGGGAAAAGCTTTCTGCGGATATTTATAGAGGGCTTTGAGATATGAATGCGTCGGTGTTGAGTCGAGATAAAAATACTGCTCTTTAACGTCTTCACCATGATTGCCCTGGTGGTTGGTGACGCCAAAAAGGCGCTCCTTAATGATGCTGTCAGCGCCATTCCAGAGGGCTACACTGAAGCACAGTCGGCATTCGCGGTCGGTGATGCCGAGCAGACCATCTTCACCCCAGCGGTACGCACGACTGCGTGATTGCTCATGATCGAAATATTCCCAACTCGTGCCGTTGCGTGAATAATCCTCGCGCACCGTTCCCCATTGCCTCTCTGAGAGATATGGCCCCCAGCGCTTCCAATTGGCTGCCCGGGCCTGGTCTACGGCCAGTCGTCTTTGTTCTTCGCTTATATTCATAGACTTTCTATGCCCTCAAATTTTAAGACCAATTGCAAAAATGCCTTGTGCGTGGGAAAAACCGCGGTGGCAAGTCTCCATTTTTCAGCTAATCTGCTATGGTGAGTAGAGAGGGTTTGGAGGGTCGTTGATGAAACCGTCAATCTTGCAGCGGTCATTCTGGCAAGAGATGTGGGATATCGTACGCAACTGGCTCACCGGTCCGAGTGCACAACCCGCAACTATTCCCATTAAGGTAGAAGACGGCCGCAGAAAGTAATCTGCCGCCTGTCATTTTGACCCGGTTCAGACAGATTCTGTCGGTGGTTTGCTGCCGTGCATTTAATTAAATGTGCAGTTCTGTTTATGTTTGGCAAATAAACGCTTGACGATTGTAGACGACTGGTCTATTATTTAAATATGTTGGTCTTCAATAGACAATCTCATCATGAGTAAAGGCTCACTACCAGTGGTGCGTTCTAAATGACCGGTCGTATAACCAGAAAACTGATTCTACATAATAAAGATGGATAGTTGAAATGGCAAAAGTATTACAGCGAGAAGGGACAAAGCTTGAGCTGCTTGAAGCAGGCACCAGGCTGATGCTTGAAAAAGGCTACAGTAATTGCGGTTTGCAGGAAGTGCTTGAGTCGGTCGGAGTACCTAAAGGCTCTTTCTATCATTATTTTGAGAGCAAAGAAGATTTCGCATTGCAGATTATTCGGCATTTCGATCAAGGTTACACAGAACAAATTCTCTGCAATTTGCGAGATAACAATCTTTCGCCGATTGAGCGCTTGAAACTTTATTGCGCAACCCACAAGCAACGAATAGAAGAGCGTAAATGCACACGGGGCTGCCTTATAGGCAACCTCAGCCAGGAGATGGCAGGGCAAAGCGAAGTGCTGCGTCAAGAACTTGAGAAAGTATTTCAAAGTTGGACAGATGTTTTCGCTCAGTGCATGGCAGAAGGTCAAAAAAGAGGAGAGATTCGCAATGATTTCGAAGCGCTCGAACTTGCTGATCTTTTCCTAAGTGGTTGGGAAGGGGCAATCTTGCGCGCTAAATCTATGCGCACTGTTAAGCCTCTGACGACGTTTGTCGATTTGACATTCACTTTTCTCTTGGCTCAACCAAGTGCAAAAAAAGTAACCATATAAGAAGGACTGGCTAATGTGCCGGTCCTTCTTGCTGTCAGGAGGATTTCAAACTTTCGCCACATATTTTTCCATCCGAAGTCTGGCTTGCCTGATGTGAAAGCGTGTTTTATACGTCAAAGAAGGGAATTATGAAACCAGGCAGCCCTTGACGGAAAACCTAGGTTCAAATATTAATTGGAGCCTAGGGTCCAGAGTACAATTGTAAGCACAACAAGTGGACTGATTAAATGGAAAAAATTGCCAAGCCTGGTGTCAAAGCGCCAACACGTGATGCCGAAGCCACTCGCAACAGCATCTTAGATGCGGCCGAACAAGAGTTTGCAAAAGTCGGTCTCTGGGGTGCCCGTACAGAATCTATTGCCGCCCGCACGGGTGTGACTAAGGCTATGATTCACTATTATTTTGAGAACAAAGAAAATCTCTATAAAGCCGTAATGGAAAGGCTGATCGCCAAACGCAGAGCCGATTTAGACTCGCTGTGTGTAGATGACCTGTCCCCGACTGACGCAGTATCAGCTGTGGTGCGTAATCTTCTTGCTTCAATTATTCAAAACCCTAACGTCGGTAGCTTGATGCTGCTTGAGGCCTTACAAAACGAAGGCAGATATTATATGGAAACTTCGGTGGGCAGCCTCTATGGCCCTCTGATTGAAAGTCTGAAACGCGGAATGCAAAGCGGTGAATTTGCTCAGGGTGATGTGGTGCACGTTACAGCCAACGTTGTGGGAATGTGCGTCTTTTACGTCATCGCACGAGATAACCTCAAGAGTCTCTGGCCCGAAGGCACTGATTTACTATCGAATGAAATGTGCCAGGCACATATCGACTCATGCTTAAAAATGACTCTTGCTGCCATTAAATGAGCGCTTAAACAACTGTTTAGAACTGAAAATAAACAAAGCTTGGTGTACCGTCTGGGGCAAAAAGCAAGAGCAGAATGGCCAGACCTGCCAGATATGCTGGTTTTAGAATCTGCACCGACTTTGGTAAAGGCAGAATTCCAGGAACAGTTTTGTCTCTGAGTTGGTTGGAAATTAAATGGCCAATCACTATAGCCAGCAAAATTACTGGGAACAGAGCAAAGTTCGCGGCCCCTTCAATTGAAGGAATGGTTAAAGTGAATGGGTTTAAAGCCGCTTCTGGTGTCATTATAAGCAGCTTTTGAAAGTAGCGTCCCGACAATTCCAAATTTGGCAGGCGGAATGTCACCAGTGTCACAGCCAGGGCATTAAAAGTAAGCAGCACACCAAAGATGTGGAAAGGCATGGTGGTTGTTAGCCTGGTAAGCGCAGGGCTTTTGTCTACAATTAGCCTCCAGACGCGGTTGCAGGAGAGCCAGAGGCCATGCATAGCGCCGAAAATTATATAGTTAAGACCGGCACCGTGCCAGAGACCAGCTATGGTGAAGGTAATCATGACATTGCGGATGGTGGCAAGAGTTCCATGCTTGCTTCCCCCCAGTGGGAAAAACAAATAGTCGCGCAACCACAACGAAAGAGAGATGTGCCAGCGTCGCCAGTATTCGGTAATCGAGCCGGCTAAAAATGGTAGATTGAAATTTAACGGTACCTTGAAACCAAGCAGTGAGGCTGATCCCCTGGCAATATCGGTATAACCGGAAAAATCAAAATAAACCTGAATGGCAAAAGCCCAGAGCAGCATCCAGCAGTCAATTGTGCTGAGCATCTCAGGATGCGGCATACACTTATCGATGACAACAGCCAGACTATCGGCCACGATCACTTTTTTAAACAAACCCCACAAAATCAGTTCCACGCCTTGATCGATGTCTTTTAAATTGATTTTGGCAGGCAGGTGTAATTGCGGCACAAAGTCCTGGAAACGCTTGATAGGGCCAGCTATTTGTGTAGGGAAAAAGCTGGGAAATAGGGCAAATTCTAGAGGAGCTTTAACCGCGGGGCTGCCTTTATAAACGTCTACCAGATAATGGATAAATTCAAAAACAAAAAAGGATATGCCCAGAGGCAAAATAATATCCTGTAGCGGATAAGAAATTTTGCCACCGGTAACAGCCAGTAAGCTATTGGCCGAATCGATGGCAAAATATGCATACTTAAAATAAGCCAGGGTGGCAATATTGGCTACAAGCGCGCCTATAAGGCAGAGTTTGCGCTTTTCTTTTGCCTTCTCAATGACAATACCGGCAAAGTAATTGAAGGCAGTGAGCACCACAATTAGCACGATATAAATCGGCTTCCAGGTCATGTAGAAAAAATAGCTGGCTAAAAGTAAAAAGGCTGTGCGATAGCGAAATGGTATCGACCAGTAAATTGCCACCACTATAGGCAGAAAAACTAGATAGGCGGCACTGTTAAATAGCATTAGCGGCCTCCCCCATTTGCTTCGGTCAAAAGGCTGCGGGTGCGGCTATCGCTGGCTAAATACTTGGCGACAATATCAACAATTTTTCTACCACCACTGGCATCCATGTGACCATAATCAGAAAAGTCTTTCATGTCGAAATGACCTTCTTTCATGGTGTCTACATAAGGACAATCGTATTTTGCCGCCATTTCCGCCAGCGTATCGACGTGTCTTTTATAAACTTGTGGGGGAATATATTTGATACCCAGCTCAGATACCGGCATGTTGACCAAAACCGTCACTATGCCTTTGGCTCTAGCTTCGCTTAAGGCTTTGTTCAACCAAATTTTTTGATTATCAAACATTTCGTCATTGGAATTTTTGAAGCGTTTCTTCCAGTCTTTACCATTGTCATAAAAAGAATCAGTTTGCGCGTTTGGTTTGGCTATAAAAACGCCTTTCTCTACTTCCGAACGATAGAAAGCAAATTGCTTATCAAAATCGGTTTTGACATTGAATTTGCTTGGCCCAGTAACGCCTTTGTACACCGGATTCAGAGCCGTCTTCGCTTGCTCTCCCAGAACAGATTGTGAGTGGTGTTTTTTATCAACGAAATAAACAAACTCGCGCAGCATAAAATTGATTTTTGGCCATGTGCTCGTATAAGCAATGTCGAGCAAATCTTTGGTATCGGTAAAACGCTCGAGATATCTAAAGGCGCTGGTTGCACCAGCACAGCTAAAGCTGGTATCCATCAAATCTCTTGGTCCTAAGCAGAGCACTGCGATTTTTGGTTTGTGCTCTTGCGAAAAAAGCGTACGCGCGATCATGTAATCGTCTGAAACCATGCTGCCAGGCAAGCCAAAATTAAAGCAAATGCCTTTGTAGCCGGGCAAATGTTTGCTCAGCATCGTCTCGAGATAACGCGTGCGCCGATTTACAACGATATCTACATTTTCTTGTAAATGCTCGGCTTCTTGCATCCAGACTGAATTCATCAGTAGCGATGAACCGAGCATAACCACAGCTGGTCGCTCGCTCAACTGGCGATAATCTTGGGTCGTCCACCATACCCAAGATTTCAGAGTGGGAAGGCTATCAGGATCGACATTTTTAAATGGATTGGTTACTACTAGGGCCCAGTTGGCGAGAATTACCAGTAGAGCTGCCTGTGCCGCTTTGCTGCTGGCTGTGACTTTGAGCATGGCCAACATGCGAGTAGTGAAAGTTGGCGGTAGTTGCTCGAAATCTTCAGTCGGGGCTGGAGCTACTTTTTTAGGCTCAGTGCTAAGCATTACACACACACACACAGAAAGTACTACTTGCTTGACAAGCCCAAATTATAGCAAGAGCCACACTTTAAGAAGGGCCGCACACACTTCATGGGCCATAGCTTATCGTTATTAAAGACTCATTATTAAGGTTGACGAGTTTTTGGCCGTGCCAGATTAACAGACATTTCGCGCCCGGCCAAAGCACGGCCGTTCAGCGCTTTAATCGCTTGTTCAGCGTCTTCTTCAGAGCCCATTTCGACAAAACCGAATCCACGTTTTTTGCCGGTATATTTGTCTGTGGGAATAGATACAGACAATACCGACCCGGTCTGAGAAAAAACTTCTTGTAGCTCAGCCTCTTCGATTTTAAAGGAAAGGTTGCCCACGAATAACTTATTGTTCATCTGATCTCTTGAATTCGAAAAACTCAGTATCTCAAAAAATCGCTCAGGATCCTAGTAGTAGGATCCTAGTAGCAGGATCCGAGTAGTACTAGCAAGCCTCTCGCAAAAGGTATTTAAATTGAAACTCCCAGTCGGTCACCGTCGCATCAATTTCTTTTGTTTGATGTATCTGCTGTTGCTGCTTATCCCCAGTCAGTCAGCATTAGCAGCAGCTGCCACATTTGCCGTGACTGGCACAGGCCTCCGCGGCGGCGATGAAGTCTGCGCTTTTGCCAGAAAAAATAAACTCTATATAGAGGTACGAAAAAAAAGCGGCATTGGCGGGGCAGCGATTAAACTTAAGTCTGGTCAATGGCCGGATACAGCCCAGGTACGGTTTTTTGGTTTCAGCTCACTGGAGGCTTTCACCGCCAGCGGTGGCGCGAAAGTTGACCTGCTTGAAGCTGGGGCGCGGGAGAAGCGCCGCACTTTTACTATCGAACTTCTACCTTTAAACGTCGAGGCCCATGATCTGCAATTAAACTGGGTGGATGCTTACCGCCACTAATATCGCAACTAAATGACGGCGTCGGCTTCGATTTCCACCAGCATATCGGATGATATCAGTCTTGAGACTTCAACCATGCTTGTAGCCGGGCGAATGTCAGAGAAGAATTCGCCATGGGCTTTACCCACCAGTTCCCAGTTTTTTATATCAGTGACGAAAATGCGAGTGCGCACCACATGCTTTAGGTCAGCCTTGGCTTGTTTCAACGCACTCTCAATATTTTTGATTGCTTGAATGGTCTGGGCATAAACGTCACCTGGCCCCACAATCTTGCCATCTTCACCGGTGGCGGTAGTGCCTGAAACGGCAATGAAGTTACCCACTTTAACTGCGCGTGAATAGCCTACGATTGGTTCCCATGGTGTACCACTGGCTATATTAGTGCGAGCACCTTCGTTCATACTTTAGTCGCAGTGGCTTCTTTAGCTGCAGGCATATCTTTTAAGGCTCTCTCGGCAGGAGCTTTTGACCAGTAATAATCACGGTTCTTGCGATAGTATTCGCAGGTTTTTTCTAAGCCCTGCTCAAGGGTTGTGGTGGGGCTCCAGCCGACAATCTCTCGCATTTTTGTAATATCTGAGTAGAAATCGCCTGGCTCTTGAGCTTTACGCTCGGCTGAAAATTCAGCGTATTCCCAGCTACCCATTTTTGCTACATCAACAATTGTTTTGACCAACTCAAGGAAGCTCACCGGTATGTCTGAGCCAACGTTAAAAATTTCGCCATAAGCCTTAGGCGTCACTGCAGATTTGATAATCGCTTCCACAGTGTCGTCTACATAACAAAAATCGCGCAAAATGCTGCCGTCGCCATAAACTTGAATGGCATCGTTGTCCATGGCCAGCCGCACAAACCAGTTGCAAACCCCGAAGCGCGAGTGTTTCATCTGTGAACGTGGCCCGTAAATATTGCTCAATCGCAAAAGTACAGAACGAATGCCATGCACGTCGTTATAGACCTTGATGATTTTTTCAGCAGTGAGATTGGAAATCTCGTAAATGCCTTTTGGATTGGTTGGTGCTTCTTCATTGACGGGCAGCGATACCGACGACCCATACTGGCCTCGAGTGCCTGTATATACACAGATAGCATTAGGGTTGAATTTGCGCAGGGCTTCCATCAATACGGCTGTGCCGGTGATATTGATCTGTATGTCTGGGAATGGATTAGAAAGGCTCATCAAATGACAAACCTGACCGGCCAGGTGGAAAACGTAATCTTGGCCGCGCACAAGGTAGTCGAGCGCCGACTCGTCACGAATGTCGCAATAGTTGATGCGCACTCGATCTTTCACCGGGGCAAGATTGAATTCGTTGCCGCCGTAATCTGGAATCATTGAATCCAGAACCGTGACTTTAGCGCCCAGGTTCGCCAGACGAATGGCCAGGTTAGACCCGATAAAGCCCATGCCGCCTGTGATTAATGCTGTTTTGCCTTTGAAAGCTGTTTCCACTGCCTGGCTCATATTCTTAATTTCCGCTCAGAATGCCGAAGTAAACCTGTGTCTGAAACGATCAATCAAGTTTATGACTCTATGAAATTCACTAAATACTTGATCATGTCTCACTTCCGCTCGATTCTAACACGGTGTTACGGCCTTAGGGGCTCGGCGACCGCCTCTCTTTAGAATTGTGATAGCAGTCGGGTACTGGTTGTAAGCGCTAGTTTCGAGTTGAGCATGTTGTCAACTAAAGCAGGGTTAATTCGAATCAGGCTCTTTTCTACTAGAATTGGCGAGATCATATTCAGGTGCAGCGGTTTTAGCGAGGCAAAATAACGTTGAACGTTCCATTCGGCAACATGCAAGTGCACTATCAGGCTTACAAGGCCCAAATCGACGAGGCAGTGGCCCGCGTTTTGGCTAGCGGCTACTACATTCTGGGACCGGAATTAGAGAAGTTCGAAGCCGAATTTGCTCAATTCGTTGGCGCCAAATATGTAGTAGGTTGCGCCTCCGGCACTGAAGCGATTTATCTTGCGCTGGCTGCTGAAGATATCGGGCCAGGAGACGAAGTGCTAGTTGTGGCTCACACTGCCGTTCCTACCATTTCGGCAATTTCTATGACCGGAGCCACTCCTGTATTTGTAGACATCAAAGCTTCGACTTATGTGATGCGCGAAACTGAGCTCGAGTCAAAAATTACTCCTCGCACAAAAATGATTGTGCCTGTTCACATTTACGGTCACATGGCTGAAATGGAAGCGATCATGAAAATCGCTGCCAAACACAAAATTAAAGTTATGGAAGATGTAGCTCAGGCTACCGGTGCCACCTATCGTGGTGCTGTGGCCGGCAGCATCGGAGACTATGGTGCTTTCAGCTTCTACCCCAGCAAAAACCTGGGCGCTTTTGGTGATGGTGGAGCGGTCTCCACTAATTCAGAAGAGAAATACAAGAAGCTAAAAATGTTGCGCAATTATGGTCAGTCAAAGCGCTACTATCACGATACGCTAGGCATTAATAGCCGCCTTGATGAAATTCAATGCGCTATTCTCTCGGCTCAACTTCCTTATGTGCATGAATGGAACGAGCAGCGCCGTCAAATTGCTGCACGTTATACAGAAGGGCTAAAAGATCTTGTGGTCACGCCAGTTGAAGTGTCGGGCTTCAAGCATGTCTATCATTTATATGTAATTCAAACTCCTGATCGCGATCAGTTGCAAACTTATCTGCTTGAACGCGGCGTGCAATGCTTGATTCACTATCCGATTCCAGCGCACCGCCAGCAGGCATATCAATACCTCGGTTATGGCGTTGGTAGTTTGCCTACCACAGAACATATCGTCGATCGCATTTTGAGTTTGCCGATGTTCCCAGAAATGACGAGCGCTCAAGTAGATCAAGTAATTGAAGGCATCAAGGCTTTCTATCAAGAGCGCGGCGTCACTGAAAGTCACGTACAAACTTCAACTTCGACTTCGGCTTTTGCTGAAGGGCAAACTGTCTAATAGTCATTAGAACCACCAATTGGACTAACCATGAACAACACTCAATCCAGACAGCGCTCTAACTCTAACTCTAACTCTACCGACGCCAAAATCAAATTGGACCCGGTAACTCTAATCATTCCTGCTTATAACGATGAAGAAACTATCGGCAGATTGATAGATGACTCTGATAAATTGCTGGCAGAAATTTGCGACGATTATGAAATCGTAGTGGTTAATGACGGCAGCAAAGATCGCACTCTGTCTGTGATTCAAGAACGCAGCAATGTTAACAGTCACGTCAGGCTTATAAATCACGAAGTCAATAAAGGTTTCGGTTTCACTATTCGTGAACTCTATACTTGCGGCACCAAAAATCTGGTGTTCTCTCTGCCAGGTGACTATCAGTATGCTCCAAAAGAGCTGCTACAAATGGCCAAGGGTCTCAAAGATCACGATTTTGTTATTGGCCTTCGCGTTAATCGCAACGATCCGCCGCGCCGCAAAATGCAGTCTAAAGTTTATAACTTGATGCTTCGCACTTTTTATGGTCACAAACATAAAGACGTCAATTCAATCAAATTATTTAGAAGAGCCATTCTCGACAAAGTAGAATTGCTTTCTAAATCTCCTTTTGTTGATGCTGAGCTTTGCATTCGTGCCGAAAGAGCCGGTTTCAAGGTCATTGAAATTCCAATTGAACATTTGCCCCGCACCACCCAAGGTGCCTCCGGTGGGAAATTCTCAGTAATCTGGGACACATTCTCAGATCTCGTTAAAATGCGCTCGACCTTCTAGATCGCCAAATTCGCATGCAAATCAAAAATCTTGCCCGTGAGACCGTTCTGATCCTGGGCAACTATGCTCTGTTGTGGATTTTACTCAGTGCTGCGGTCTGGTATTTTTGCCCACCGCCGCTTCTTAAGTGGATTGCACCACTGGTCGTGTTAATTGTGGGTGGGCTTTCGGCTTATTTCATTTATCCGGCATTGCCTATTTTCGTCACTATCTACGGGCTAAATCGCAGGCTCTTAATCGCAGAGAAATTTGCGCAATTTTCACTGAACCTTCATGAAGTACTTTCTCCTGGATCTCTTGAAACCGGCTTTCACCTTGCCCTTTTCGCCGAAGTCTTGCGTGGTCAGGCTAGATTCGCTGAAGCCGAAGCGACAGTGCGCCAGGCCATTGATTTATATAATTCAGATCAAAACTTCAATAAAAGAGCTAAATATCACAGAATTGAAGCGGAAGGCTTAAGTTATGAACTGCTGGGATCGGTCTTACGCGACCAGGGCAAATATTCAGAAGCGCTGAAAGCAGGAAAAAAAGGCTGTGAAATCTTAGAGCAGCGCAAGATTGAAGTATCGGCGGCCACGACGGCAGACCAGCTGGAAGTTGTAAACCGTGCCCTGGCCAGCTCTTATTATGAGTTAGCGCGCACACTGAATATAACCGGCCAACCAGATGATGCCATGACTTTATTGCACCTGGCCTTAGATTTGCGTGGAGAAGAAACACCGCCAGATCGCTGCAAAGCCAGCGTGCTAGCTGAGTTGAGTAAAGCTTATTTGATGAGTGGTGAATTTAAGGAAGCTGAATGTGCCGCTGCAAAGGCACAGACGAACTTAAGCCATTCAGAGCAACCGGAAGAGCAATTAGCTAGAGCCAGAGTCAATCTAGTAATTGCCGATGTGCTCAGGCAGTGTCCCGAAAAAACAGCAGAAGAGCGTGCAGCAATTACACCCCTTCGCGCCGAGGCCCTGCGAATTCGCAAAAAATGGCTGGCCGCTAAAGATCCTGAATTACTTGATATTGGCGGGGGTTAGCCAAAACAATATTTAAAAGCTCGCGTCATAATTTCGATTGTGGTGTCGATTTCGGCTTCGCTGTGTTCTGAAGAAAGACAGGCGGCGTCTACAGCTGAAGGCGGCAAATAAACACCGTTATCCAGTAGATAATGGAAAAAATTGGCAAAGGTCTGCGCATCTATCGTTAGCGAGTCTTGAAAATTTTGCACAGGCTTTTGGGCAAAAACCAGAGAAAACATGGAGCCTACTCGAGGCAACTGGACTGGATAATTATGCGATTCAATCGCTTTAGCCAGGCCGGCAAAAAGCTGGGCCGTGCGTGCTTCTAATGTGCTGTAGACTCGGCTATCAGCTAATAGTTCAAGGGTTGCAATGCCACCAGCCATGGTGAGCGGGTTACCGGAGAAAGTACCGGCTTGATAGACGTCGCCTTCAGGTTGCAGTCTGTCCATAATATGTTTGCGACCGCCGTAAGCACCGATAGCCATTCCCCCACCCAGCGCTTTGCCGAAGCAAGTAATGTCGGCATCAACCTGATAAAGATTTTGGGCGCCGCCGAAGGCCACGCGAAATCCTGTCAGCACTTCGTCCATTATAAAAAGAGCACCATATTGATTGCACAGACTGCGCAAGCCCGCTAAAAACTCAGACTGAGGGGCAACTACACCCATAGAACCAGCCACAGGCTCAACAATTACTGCGGCAATCTGGTTTTTATGCTTCTGCAAAAGATCTTCCACTGAATTTAAATTATTGAATTGTGCCAAAATTGTAGCTGCCCGGGCACCATCAGGAATACCACTAGATGACTGATGGCCATTGCTGGCTAAGGTTGCATCGCTGTGGCCGTGATAACAGCCTTCGAACATGATAATTGTATCTTTGCCTGTAAATCCTCTAGCCAGGCGGATTGCGCTCATCACTGCTTCAGTGCCGGAATTAACGAAACGAATTTTTTCCACCGATGGAACAGCGGCAATGACAAGCTCGGCCATTTCCATTTCGTAAATATGCGGGGCACCAAAGACTGGGCCTTTGGCCAAAGTCTCCTGGCATTTTTTCACCACTGCGTCAGGGCAGTGTCCAAGAATTGCCGGTCCCCAGGCGCCCAGATAATCGATGTAAATGTTACCGTCGAGATCATAAAGTTTAGAGCCCTTAGCCCGATCGAAAAAGACGATGTCGCCGCCTACTTCGTGGAAGGCTCGAAAGGGGCTGTCCACACCGCCCGGTATTACTTCTGCAATGCGTTTAGCGTAAGCAATTGATTTGGCGTAGCGGGTTCTGACTGAGTTCAAAGTTCAATCCAGGCTTCTACGCGAGTATTGCCTTTTTTGATGCGTTGCACCGCCACGTTGACAGTATTTTCGGGTCCACCACTACTCAATAATTTTGTATCATCGCCTTTAGTTAGCTTGATCAATTCAGGGCTCAAATTAACCAGTTTGACGTTGACCTTACTGGTGGTGCCAACTACCTTTACAATCACTCGGTTCGAATTGGCGTCACAGGCCACTTCCAGCTGGGCCAGCTCAAAACCGATGGGGTTGCTGCGCATGCCTTCGGTGCTGACACAAAGAGAATGTGGGCCCGGTCTTAGAGTTTTGGGTAAGTTCACTTTTAGCTGTACAGGTGATGCGGCAGCAATTGTGGCCTCAGTCATACCGTCAATAATGACGCGATTATTTTGCGCCACGCCGTCAAAATTGTGGCCGTCGATAACAAGATTGCTGCGGCGACTGACCAGATGACTTGCCCTGTCAACCTTAGGAGCCTGAGCGCTTGAAGGTGTGGTCAACGGTTGCAGCACCTCAACCACTGCAGGCATTTCATAAGGGCGCGATAGCAGAGCGACATTGAGTGAACGGCCTGGTGTTTCGTCTTCAGGAATCATGTATTGAGCCTGACCGTTTTGATCAGTCGAAAGTGTGACACCGTTAAAACTCAGTTCAACATTGCTCTCGGGATTTTGCTGATCGTCAACAAAAGCTACAGTCAACGGTTGACCTGCCAGTGCTCTATCAGGAAGGAGCATGGTGAAATTTTTTGGCTGTTTGAGGGCAGGCAGCTCCAACCCCGTTACACGCTCCATGGAAGCTGCTGCACCGGCATAGGCGGTCTCGTTGCCCTGTTTGACGTGTGGCCTGGTGCTGCCGCCCGCAGCTGTATTGGCAAAGTTAGTGCTGGTGTTGTTGCTGGTGTTGTTGCTGGTAGTTGTAGGCGGCACCATTGCTATTTCAGGAGTCTTGGTGCTGTCTAGGGAGCTGCTTGTCGATGCGCTTGTGGTACTGGTCGAAACTGGTTTGACGCTTGCTGTCGCTTCTGCACCCAGCGCTTTAGCGGCTGGTTTGGTGTGCACGATGACGTTTTCATCGTCTACGGCTTTGGCCGATTCGGCCACTTGGTCTTTTTCTACAACTGGTGTTTTTTCTACAACTGGTGTTTTTTCTACAGTTGATGCTTTTTCTACAGCTGGCGCTTTTTCTGCAAGCTGTTCTTTTTCGGCAACCACTGCAACTTTAGTTTTGGTTGAGTCAGTTTTTTCACTTGCTGTTTTTTCAGTTGCTACTTTTTCAACAACTGCTTTTTCTGTTGCAGTTTTTTCAATTTTCGGCACGCCAACTGGTTTTTCGTCGGTGGCTACTGCTGCTTTTTTGACTTTATCGCCTTCGCTATCTGGTTTTTTTTCGTCGCCGACCTTAGCGGCCTTAACTGTTTTTATGTCCTCAGTTTCGGTTTCTGTTTCGGCTTTTGCAATAGTTTTTTCGACTTTTTCCGGCGACGCAATTGGATCTATTGCTGCTAGCTGCTGAGCAATCAGACGGCGGCGATCGTCTTTTAGAACAATCATTTCGTAATAGCTGCGATATCTATTGGTCAGCAGCGGCGGGAGCGCTGCTAGTGACTTTTTTTTTTGCAAATCTCCGTCGCTTTTTTTGTCTAAATCAAGTTTGCGCTCGCGATCTGATTTCTCGTCGCCTTCTACTTTCTCACCTTCTGCTTGCTTAGCAATGCAGTCTGCTTCGACCACGATATTACTGAGTTTGCCTAGCCAGAAATTGACATTGGCCTGGCTTTGAATATCAAATCCGGTTTCTACAGGCGATTTGGCGGTGATTACAACTAGAAACTCACCAATGTCGTTGCCGTCTTTGGCTTTGCGATCATGGCAATCTCCAGCAATGGAGACTGTGACCAGGCCATCAATGCGCTTGGCCCAAATAGTAGCAATCGAGCCATGGAATTTATCGTTAACGACAACATCACCAGATGACCAGGCTTCGGCTGCCATTCTTGTACGGGCCTTACTTTCTTGTTCTTTCGCTAAAATGCGATTGAAAGCTAAACCTGGTTCGCTAAGTGCCTTGTTCAGCACGTCTGAGGCAAGTGAGACAATCAGGCGTTGATTGACGTCTTCAATTTTACTCTGCTCTTCCGGTTCCTTGAGCGTGCGGTTCAGATCTTTGAGTACGCTGATGAGAGCGGTATCTGGTTCGAAAAGCAAAGCTTTTTCTTCTTTTGCATCGCTGTTCTTTTCTACTTCGCTTTTCTTTTCTACATCTTTAACTAGCGTGACTGCAGCTGCTGCAGGCTTAGCTTTGACTATTTCTTTCTTCTGAATTTTCTCTTCTTTTGCAGCTTTAATTTCTTTGACTGGTTTTTCTGTTTTTTCTTCTTGCTCTTCGTGTTCCAGTTTAGAGTCTTTGCCGCGATTAAAGAACCCTTTTTTTGCCACTACCGGCTGGTCGTCTTTATCTTTGGGCTTCTCGGCTTTGGCCTTTTTGTCTTCTTTGTCAGATTTACCTGATTTGTCTATTTTTTCGCTGACTTTTTCGTCTTTATCTTTGTCTTTAGACTCTTTTGCTTTGGCTTTTTTATCGTCTACTTTCGCGTCAGACTTCTTGCCTTCTGCTTTTTTTTCTTTACTCTTGGCGGGTTTGGTATCTTCGTCGGCGCTTACGTCGTCGCTTTCGTCTTCGCTACGCTCGGCCTTAGCTGCGATCAAATGCCGCACATGAGTTGATTTGATGTGATGCTTTGAACTGGCACAGGCAGCTGGTGTAGCCAGATTCAAGCATGCCGGCAGCAGAGTCAAGCTGAAGCTGAAAGCTGTAAGCAAGCTTTTTGCTTTCATGTAGCTTATGGCCTTGGCAGCGGTTGTATCGCTTGCTGATGAACGCTCCGAACTCATGTAGCCCCTCTTTCTAGTGTGCAGATTCAAAAATGTCTTCAAAGATTCCTACTGTTTCGGCCGGTGTCAGGCCATATCCCAGATATTTTCCGTCCAGTAAAATTTCAAAATGCAGGTGGGGATATTTTGTGCGGCCAGGCAAATTTTGCCCAGTTCCAGATACGCCCACAAAGCCTAACAGGTCGCCGGCCTTTACGGATTGCCCAAGGTGTAATTTGGCATTGATTTTATTCAAATGAGCGTAACGGGTAACCATTCCGTCGCCATGGTCAACCCATACCTGACAACCGCGAAGCCGATCTTCGTTCTGGTCTGAAGTGCGATGTTCGTTGACGCATTGAGTCATGACGCGATCGAACGTACTGCGATTCATGTCGATGAAATTACTATCTGCGCGCACGATTTTGCCTGGTCCGGCCGCCACCACAGGTGTGTCCATGTTGACACGAAAACGGTCGTTGAAAAGGTCGAGGCCCTCATGTACTCCATAGCGATAAAGCCGTCTGGCTCCTGGATAGACGCCTGCGTGCCTGGGTAAACGCATGCCGCGTATAGGCGCACTGAGCTTCGCCAATCTGCCATCATTCTGCCTGTGTTCGAGAATGGCAGTGGCAGGGCTGTTTTCAGAAAGTTTGCGGTATCTAAGACAATTACCATCGATGGCCCAAAATCCACCTGGTTGCGCCAGTAAACCACGCAGGCTGGAGTTGGCTGCAAATAAATAGGGCCTGGTATCGCCGCTCCTTTTGTCGATAGCGAGAATGCGGTTGTTTTGCCGTTCAACCACGAGCAAGGGCACGTCGCTTCCTGCTGATGTAATCATGCGCGATGGCCTGACTTTGCCAAGTTTAAAGCCCACGGGGTTCATCGATAGCGGTTTTTGAGCGACTAGACAATGCCCACCCAGAGGTATTAGTGTCGAGAGTTGGCCAGATTGTTTGAGCAAAGAAAACTGTTGGTCGAAAACGATAGCAATACATTCGGCCACGGAGGGGTCGCCAGGTTTAAGGCGCCAGGGCATTACTTCGGCAAAAGTGGCTTGCAAAATTGGGCTTACCCTGGCACTACCTGGAGTCAGGGCCAGCCGCCAAATTTGATTGCGTTCAGGGTCAAGTAAATTCAATGTACGACTTTGATCCGTCAGGCAAAAGTCGATAAATTCAGGATCTGGTGAGCCTGAAATCGGCACGTTTGCTCGCAACACTGACCAGCTTTTTTTAACCAGATTGTATTCAAACAAATCGCCTGATTTGTCCAGCACTATAATTGATTCGCGTAGCGGTGAATATACTAAATTCACCAGTTCGTGAACCGGAATTGACAGTCGGCCATTGCCATCAATACCAGGAGCAGGGATTCTGCGAGCTTTAATAATTGAACCACCGGCGGTGGCACTCGGTAATTTGTTCTGAGCTACATAAAGGCAATCGCCGCCAAGAAAAATCAATTGGCCTGGCTTTGTTTCCACACAGTTGATTGGTGCAAAAATTTGCTTCTTTTCAGTAAAAAGATTGACGACGCCTGGTTCGGCCGCTGGCTGAGAAATGTCATCAGCCTGAGCCGGTGCAGCGGTATGCGCCATCGCTTGATCATTTCCAGAGCCCGCTCCCTGTCCGATATTCGTACTGAGACCGGTACTACAGCTTGTCACCAATGTAGCACTGCTTAAAAACAGCAAAGCCGACAATGTCAGGCTCGTTACGCTCTTCAACTTCTTCTTTTCGCTAATTTTAGAGATACGCGTGAGCAACAAAAAGTCCTATTTCTTTTTCACCAGAAGTAACGAGTCGGCAATAGACCAGTGGTCATCAGTGCGTTCAATTGTGTATTTGACGCTGTATGTGTCGTCGGTTTCTTTAGCCGCACCGGCGACGCCGTCTTTCATAACTTTGGTCAATTCTTTGACAATAGTAAAGACGGCATATTTTTTCGGAGCTTTAGAAATTTCTTCGTACTTTTCTACGGTGACACTTTTTGGTGTCAGTTCGTAGTGCTGTTTATTATCCACTAGCCATTTGATAGAGTCTTGCTGCCTTTTCAGAGCATTGCCAGAAAGAATAGTACCGAGCGCTGAGGTATCGCGAGTTTTAACGGCAGCTTTTTTCACCGTTTGCCAATTGCGAATGACCTCGCGCAGTTCGTTTTTGAGAGGGTCACTACCTTCGGCGTCTTCTGTTTTTACTTCAACATTTTTTACTTCAACATTGTCGCTGGTTTTGGGCGCTGTGGTCTGTGTTTTGCCGTTGGCCGCTGTTTTGACATTTACTGATTTAACTGTTTTTACCGGCGGTTTATTATTAGTAGCGGAAGCGATAACTGTGGTTTTCGCAGGCACCTCAGAATTTTGATTTTGCCCGGCATCGGGTTCGACATCAGTTGTAGTCTCAGCGTAAGCGATGCTTTCAGTTTTTGCAATTTTGCCGTTTTTGCTGGTGACTTGAATCAGAAGTGTTCCGGGTCCCTGAGTAGCAGGGAAGAGGGCGACTGCGTAAGCACCGGCAGTGGTCTTAAGGCCGTCGGAACTTGTAGCGGAAGCGCCACTAGATTTTGCTACTTTCTTTCCATAGGCTCGCAGTAAGCTCTGATATTCGTCTTCGGAGAGTCTTGCCGTGCCGTTTTCATGGGCTTTGGCTGCAGTGAACAATTGTGCCTGGGTCTGTGCTCCGTATTTGGCTTCGAGAGACGCAAGTACTGGAGCAGCTCTTTTGGCCGATGACAGCGCCCCACC
>CASBPX010000132.1 GCA_949127735.1 Candidatus Obscuribacterales bacterium
AAGTTTGGTCTGCTACCGCCGGCTGGGTAATAGGAGCAGTGTGAGCTGAGAGGTTCAAGCCCTGTTCTGGGAGAGGGTGCGGGGGTAGTTCCCGCGCCCCACTCAACCATAAGTTGTAGATTTTTACAACCTATCGGTTGTAAAAATTCTTAGGCAATGAAAAAGGTCTTTGCCAAGGGTGAGAAAAAGGCTGAGAAAATGTTGCCATCTATCTACACGTCCGGCTACAAGTCCGGCAATCCAGCCAATTTGTAACTGTAAGATAGACTGCTTCCCAATTCAGCTCGCGGGTGCATGCCTGCGTTCTTTGCCGCAAGCGTAGATTTTAAAATAATTTGTTGGAGAAATGATTGGTAGGCTGCACCTTTATTGGGCAGCACCGAGCCGACAAAATAGTTGTCGGTGAGCGGCACGATTATGTCGGCCACCGTGTGTCTATATGGTTGTTCACTTGAAGCGCGTCCGATATCCACCAGGTTGAAACGTTTGCCCACCGGATCAACAAGAATGTTGCCCGGCTTAGACGGGTCAAATTGCAAGGAGCCAGTATTTTTCCGAACACCTGCGGTTTTTTTACGGCCAGAGCAAAACCAGCGCCGATAGCTACACTGCTAGCGACTTCCAATACCGTTTCACCGATTTTTTCGCTGGTGGCAGACTGGGCTCGGGCTACAAATGCTTGCGGGGCCTCTTTGGCAGAGCCCAGCAGCAAATTTGCTTGATGCGAAAGTTTCTGCGAAACGCTTAAATCATCACGTTGCGAATCAACAGCCTGGAAAGCTTTCTGTGAATTTAACTCATCGTTCGCTGCAAATTTTGGCAGAAAAATACCTGAAAAGTACCGAAAAATAGCTTGGGCTATCTGTTAACCTTGACCTTCAATTACTCTAACAAATGAAAGCAGCAGCGACAAATTATTCTTTGGTCGGCACGACTGTCTCTAAGTAAACGGCATTGGCCACTGCGTTAGAAACACTTTCATGCACTTCGCGGTCGAGGATGCTGGGAACGATATTGTCCATTTTTGTTTGGCCGCAGATTGCATGGGCTGCCGCCAGTTTCATGGCATCGGTAAAATGCGTGGCGTGAGCTCGCAGAGCGCCTCGGAACAAACCTGGAAAGGAAAGGGCGTTGTTGATAGTTCGACCGTCAGCGGCAAAAAGTGCCCCGCGTTTCATTGCTTCTTCCGGTTTAATTTCAGGATCAGGATTGGATAGCGCCAATATCACCTGACCGCTTCGAATCATTTCAGGGGTGATTAAACCTGGTTTGCCCGTCGTTGCTACTACTACATCCGAGTTGCTCATAATCTCTGAAAGAGTCATGGCTGTGCCACCAAGGGTGGTGAGCCTTTGCTTGGCGGGTTGGCGAATGTCGGTGCCGTACACGTCTTTAACACCGTAAGAAAGCAAAAGTTGTGCAATTCCTGAACCAGCTGCACCTAGACCGATAATGCCGACCTTACTGGCAGTAAGATCGACGCCGTTACGCTGAGTGATGGTAATCAGTGCTGCCAGCACAACTACTGCAGTAGCATGTTGGTCATCATGCAAAACCGGTATGTCTAGCTCTTCTTGCAGGCGGCGCTCAATTTCAAAACATTCAGGCGCTGCGATATCTTCCAAGTGAATGGCACCAAATGTAGGGGCTATTGCCTTGACTGTAGCCACTACACTTTCAACGTCTGTGTTGTTCATTAAAATTGGAATTGCACTGATGCCTACGAGCTGTTCATATAGAACAGATTTGCCTTCCATTACGGGCATTCCGGCCACAGCGCCAATATTACCAAGGCCGAGTACCGCTGTGCCATTGGTTACCACAGCCACCGAATTGCCGATAGATGTGTAAGTTCGACTGGTGCTGATATCTTGTTGAATTAGTTTGCAAATTTGCGCCACTCCAGGTGTGTATATTTTGCGCATTTCAGCGATGCTGGTTAATGGTACTTTGCTTTTGATGCCAATCTTGCCGCCTTCGTGAGCTTGCTCCACCGGGTCAATAACCGCTTCCAGGCTTGCATTGGCAAGGCTTTTTAAACCTTCCACCACATGGTTTAAATGATTGTCATCGTCAAGATAAAGGGTAATGTCTCGCACGAGAAAATCAGGGCCCTGAGCATGTATGCTGATTTCGCCGATGTTGGCACCCAGTTCACCGAGCCTGGTGGCAATCTGTCCGAGATATCCGGGCTTATCCATCACTCGCACGCGGAAAGTGCGCAGAATCTTCGCTTCCGGTCGAACTAATGAAGTCATGGCCATAAAATTTTTGGGTACCTTTTTTGTGAATTTGTGAAGTTGTGAATTTACTCGCCGCTATGATCGTCGATTTCGGTCCAGGTGCCGAACCAGCGCACCACTTCACCTTGCGAATTTTTGACCGGCACAGAGCGGCATAGATGCCAGAGATAGTCACGGCGACTGGCTGCTGTGGTGGGTTTACCTTGAGCTTTATTTTGAGCTTTGCCTTGAGGCATGATTTTTCTCACGGAAAGACCGAGGGCACGCTTAAGGCGGAAACGCGTTTCTAGTGGTTCAGCTGTGTTGATTGCCTGGCGCCATTTTTGATCGTATTCGAAAAGATCATCAGGGTGAATTAATAGACGCCAGCCGCCGTGCAGACTTTGCGGCACGGTCAGGCCTGTATATTCGAACCAGCGATGATTCCAAAAATCAATCGTACCGTTGCTGCCTGCCGTCCAGACTATTTGCGGCATAGCGTCGGCGATGATGCGCAGTTGCTCTTCACTGGCCAGCAATGCTTCTGTAACACGTCTCTGGTCATCTACGTCGGTGGCGATTACAAGCCAACTCATAGACGCGTTGCCAGAGCCGAAGAAAGGCACTACTTTAAGTAAATGCCAGCGGTAGCTGCCTTCGTCATAAAGCAGGTTAGCATCCGGTTCCATATTGCTTTCTGCATAACGGCCATTGCGGGTGCCGCCGGGTAAATATCCACGCAATCGCACTTCGCACTGGAAATCGGCATAGAGCTCGCCCACGGAAAAACCACTGACGTTGAAATCAAGCTTATCGGTGGGATGCAGCAGTGATGTCCAGTTAAGTGCCTGATCAAGATTCAAGCCAGTAAATGCTAAAAAGCCACCGTTTGCATACGTAATTTTTCCGTCAGCATCACAAACCCAGAGTAGCTGTGGAATAGCTTCGGCCAGGGTATGCAAATTCGACTCGCGAATAGCAAGTTCTTTTTGTAATTTTTTGCGTGCGCTCATGTCAAAGAAGAAGATCACCCAGTCGTGCTCCGCCGGGCCGTTTTTTGTCAGGCCTACAATCACCGGATGTTTGCGACCATCTTTAGTTAGAACTTCTGTTTCCCATGGGTCGATTCTGCTGGATGAAACC
>CASBPX010000133.1 GCA_949127735.1 Candidatus Obscuribacterales bacterium
AGCAGCCGACCATAATCGATTGAATTAGCCCTGGTTGACTTCAGATTAATGTCAATCTCAATGCCAAATAAATTACCAGTGGCCTTATTTTGAATTACTGGCGGCTTCCATAAGAAGCTGTAACCCATGGCAACCGCTTTGCCGTCCTGGTCTATAGATTGCCAGGGCGGGTATATGGCCATCGCCGCCATAATCACAATGCCAAGTACTATCACTATCGTTTTAGCGTTCATCATCTCAGTATGACCGATGGCACAATTAAATGCGAAATAGTCGCCTCATCGGTATCCAGAGATAAATTGTGGCCAGCAACAAAGTAATCGACAGCGCGAAGGTAGCCAGGTAGGCACCATAACGCAGGCTATCAGGCGCATAGTCGAACTCAATTAAATGCTTGCCTTTGGTGACATAAACCGCTCGCATAAAACCGTTGGCTCGATATATTGTCGCTGGTACAGAATCAACTAACGCTTTCCAGCCCGGATAGTAGCGATCATTTAAAACCACCAGACTGTCTTCAGGGCAATTGACCGACAATGCCACATGTTCCGCCTGATCTTGCAAAAAGCCCACTTTGAAGTTTGCACCTTTTAAATCATTGCTTTGAGCGCTTTGGCCGTCTTGATTTCTGCCATCGGCTCTGTAACTACCTACAGGTGGCAATGCAGCTTCACCAGCGGCGATACCACTGTCTACTTTCATATCAGCATCATTCTTATCCGGCCTAATCACTTCTTTAGGCTCAATCATTGTCACTCGGCCAGGCAAATCTGGGCCGTCAAAAATTCGACTGATCAATTGTTTCTGTTCGCATTTAATCCAACCACTGGCTAAATACGCACGTGGCAGAGTTTCGTTGACTTGATAAAGCCGTAAATTATTGACAGTGTCCTCATCAAGCTTTTTAAACCAGCGAGAGTTGAGCAGGCGTACTGGGCCTTTTTTATCCACACCCACAATTTGGCTGGCTAAATAAACGGTAGAAGTGATCTTGCAAAAACCGGCCAGCGCTTCATCTTCTGAATTTTTAATATCGATATTAGAGCAATGCAGTGTATTTAAAAATGTGGTGCGATAGTCTTTAGTTTCGGCCGATTCATAGCCGTAAGTCAAGGGCCAGTGCCGGTCTATATTAGTATTGGGCAAAAGCAGCTCGCGGCAATATTGCATATAGCGGTCACCATTGACGGTGCTTGTATATGAATATCCGGCCGGCACTTTGATCGGGTCAAAATAAACCGTGACTAAACGAGGTTGCAATACTGGTGTTGCAGTCGAACTTGACGCGTTACCAGCTTTCTCTGCCGCCACCAGTGCTTTGAGCTTTCCTACCAGCAGGCCTTCTTTTTCAAAGTAGCCGTCAGCAATAGTTTTTTGTCTCATTTGAAAAGCAGGCACGGCCATGCTGCCGACCAGGGCGGCGATAATAATTAGAGTAATGCTGTTACTGTCCACAATTTTTAGACGATAGCGAAATGCAATTAGAGCTGCCAGCATTAGGCCGATGATTGATGTGACGAGCAAAGGCTGACCAAGCACTCTGAAAAATGCCGGTGGTGCGGCTGAAAACAGATATTGCCAGTATTGCGGCAACATCATCATGGTTGCAGCGCAAACGCTGGCTAGGCTCCAGAAACCTAGAGTGAGACCAGCAGCGCTTTTGCTGGTTTTACCGGCGGCTATAAAATGCATACCACGACCGGCCAAAATGGCAAGAAAGAAAATTACGAAAACCAACAGCTTCACCGGGTAACGTAACACCGCAAAAAACGGCACGCTTTTTACGAGCAGCAATGAGAGTGGGCCGTTGCTGCCCATGGCTAAAAGTATTGCCACCACTGCAGCAGAAAAAGCATAGTACCGCTGCGTAAATGACTTATCGGCCATACCGTAAAAAACAAGCGTGAGAGCCACAGGGCCAATGTATGCGGAAGGCAAAAATGGATAGTATGCCGACCTGCTGGCTACCAAATAAGCAAATTTCAAATCGGGCTGCTGTAAATCACCGAGCGGTTGATTGAAAACCATGCCGAGATAGTCGTACCAGTTACAGCTCCAGTAAAAAATTTGCTTAAAGTCAAGCCCACCTGATCGGGGCGAGAGTTTGCTCCACTCATATACCGGCAGCATCATGGGGGTGCTGAGCAAAACAGCCAAACCAAGAGCCAGACATTGAAAAAGAGCAGTATTCAATCTAAATTTCAGACTATCATCGCCACCATAATTGTCCAGATGGACAAACTTGAGCACCATTAGTAATACCAGACAGCCAAACATGACAAAGAATGGAACATAGACTTCCGGACGCCCGGCCATAAGCATTAAGTGCGCTGAGATGGTCGCCAGCACTACATATCCGAGGTAAGCGTGCTTGTTACTCGAAACTGCTAAATTCAATGCAGCGCCATGAGCCTGGGCCCGGCGCTCAACTGAAATTTTTGCCAGCGCATAAAGTGCCAGTGTGCCCCAGCAAAATGTGCCCGGCAGCGTGTAATTAGACGGCAGGGTGAAAAAATATCCGCTCAGAGCAATAATTAGACCGACGACAATGCAGGCCGCACGGCTGAAACCGAGCAAGCGCGCCAGCAGAAAGCCCGCAATAAAGGCAACCAACTGATGAAAAATTTGCACTAAAGCCAGGGCTTTGCTGTAACTGAAAAAAACAAAGAAGACGTTGGGCAGATAAAAAATCCCAGGCGATGGATTAGCAATTTGAGGCGATCCACAATAGATGTATGGGTTCCACAAGGGCATGTGCGAACTGCTCCAACCTTCCTTTATGAGCCTGGAGAAAGGCTCAAAGAAAAAAGTATGATCAGAGACAAAATACTGGCGGCCAGAAGCGAGCAGCGGAAAGTAGTATGCCAAGAGTAAAAGAGTTAAAGCCCCAAGAGTTGCCACCATAATTGTGGCAAGCGGACGCAAATGGTTAAGATCAGCATCAGACGTCTGCATCAGAACACGAGTTTTGTATGGCTATAAAGGCCAAGCTTATTGAAAGAGGGCGCTTTCACGGCTGGCTATCGGCACTCTATCAGAAGGTGCAGAAGGCGTAGCAGGAACAGAAGTGAGCGGTCCACCAACATCTGATCGCAGAGGCAACCTTCCCACTGCTACTTTAGAAGCAGACATCAGCGGCTGAACCAAAATCGTACCGGTTGCCACCACCAGTAATGTGCAAATAAGCAGGGCAAAGGCTGGTGCTTCCTGTGGGCTACCCACCCAAGGCCTGGGGGCTTGGGGCCCGGGCATGGAGGCGACTTTTTCAGATGGTTCAGGCACTATCATCATAATTACTACACGGGTGTAGTAATAAATGGCTGGTACGGATGTAATCAATGCACATGCCACCAGAACCCATCCCATAGGCATACCTAAATATGGATCAGGAATGTGCGCACCAGCGGTGAAAATAAATACCTTGGCAAAAAATCCGGCTGGTGGAATTGGCAGGCCGGCCAGGTTAAGCAAGCAAAGCGACATGGCAATAGTTGTTAGTGGTCGCTTGCGAATCAGCCCGGCCAGATCTTCGATGCGATCAGAGCCGGTTTCGTTGCTCACCAGAATTGCGCCGGCAAAGGCTCCAAGGTTCATCAAACCGTAAACTACAACATAGAAAACCAGAGCAGACAAACCTGATTCAGAAGCCGCAATCAAGCCGATCAGAATGTATCCGACGTGAGCGATAGAAGAATAAGCGAGCATTCTTTTAAGTGAATTTTGTGCCAGGGCAATCAAGTTTCCGGCAACCATAGAGAAGATTGCCAGAGTGGCTAAAATCATCATCCACTGGGCTTGTGATTGGGCAAATACAATTAGCAAAAGACGCATAGCAATAACAAAACCACCGGCTTTCGAACCGATAGAGAGGAAGGCTGTAACCGGTGTCGGTGCGCCTTCGTAAACGTCTGGTGTCCACATGTGAAAAGGCACAATAGATAGTTTGAAGCCGATGGCGCTGATAATCAAAGTGAGCAGCAGCAGCATAAAGAATGATGGTCCACCAGCGGCGGCAAGTGAAAGACTGTCGCGAATAGAACTAAATGTGGTAGAGCCTGTCAAACCATAAAGGAAAGAAAGGCCATAAAGAAGAGTGGCTGTGGTGGCTGCGGTAGAGAGCAAATATTTTAGTGTTGCTTCGCCGCTGCGCACATCTTTTTTAGTGAAGCTGGTGAGCAAAACGCAGCAGACACTCAAAGTTTCAAGGGCAACAAACAACATGATCAAATCTGTGGAGCCGGCCAGGAAAATATTCGAGACCACTGCAGTCATCATGATGGCATAGTATTCGCCGCGGTTGCGACCAAACATATGGTCGTAACCCACGCTCATAAGAATGACAATAAAGCCCACTGCTACAGCAATCAGAGAGAAAGTTGAATAGAGTGGATCAATAGTAAAAAGTCCGCCGCAGAGGCTGATGTTCTGCCCAAACTGGGTGGCTAACAAATAACCTGAAATTGCAAGAGTGGTTAAACAAACGATGGGAGTGAGACCCTTAGCCTTGGGAGCAAACAGATTCCACAGTGCGGCAAACAAAATGCCGACCACAATAACCAGTTGCGGAGCCATTAGCGTTAAAGTGCGAGTGTAATCTTGGTAGTCGCCCATTTGAATTTGATGTCCCCAAAGTTCGCGTTCAGCTTGAAAACCTGTTCAGTGTTGTCACCCAGGCGCCCCTAATTCTACATAGGTAAGTGATAAGAATCCCAGGGAAAATTCAATCTATAAGTAAGCTTTGCTTTAGTTTGCTAAATTTTTTTTGCGAAAGCATATTGACAGCCTGGGGGCTGAAACGGTTTCAAAGAAGAAATTTAGCGCTCAGCGCCTAATAATTGTAAGAGTTGGTAAGATAGTGATTACCGGAGCAAGCTCGACGGCAACCTCCTTTTTAACGGCAACCAACAAAGACAATGGCAATTCACGCAATCAATGGCAAACGGTACAAGGCTTAGCGAAAATTCCAGTGGCCTCCTGGAAATTGACGGCGATCGCAAACCAGCACTGATGATGCTGGAAGACGGCACTAGTTTTACGGGCAAAGCCTTTGGCGCAGTCACCACCACAGTCGGCGAGCTGGTTTTCAACACCTCACTGGCCGGCTATCAAGAAATTCTCACTGACCCCAGCTATGCCGGTCAGGTGGTCACTCTGACGTATCCTGAAATCGGCAACTATGGCACCAATGACCATGATTTAGAATCACGTTCTATTTTTGCTCGTGGCCTTGTGGTCAGACATTTAGCGCGCAAATATAGCAATCACCGGGCAACCGGCAGCCTAGATTCGTTTTTGGAAAAATTCAATATCCCCGGCATATCCGATGTTGATACAAGAGCGATCACCCGCAAATTGCGCGACCAAGGGGCAATGCGTTGTGCCATCTCAACTGAAGATGATGTATTGACTGAAGCAGGGCGAAAAAGGCTGACAGAAGCCGTTCTTACAGCTCCTCAAATGACAGGGCTCGATCTTACAGATGAAGTCAGCACAAAAGAAATTTATACAGTTGGTACGGGCCACAATAAAGTTGCCGTATTCGATTTTGGCATTAAACAAAACATACTACGTGAGCTGATTGCCAGAGATATTACGGCTACTGTTTATCCGGCGCGCACAAAAGCTGCCGATATTCTTGCCACCTCTCCTGATGGCATCTTTTTATCAAATGGACCTGGCGACCCTGCTGCTTGCGAAGACATCATCAAAGAGATGACAGCTCTTATAGCCGCTCGTATTCCTATTTTTGGAATCTGTCTGGGGCACCAGCTATTATCAATTGCACTTGGTGGCAGTACTTACAAATTGAAATTTGGTCACCGCGGTGGCAATCAACCGGTCAAAGATTTGACCACCGGCAAAATCGAAGTAACCTGCCAAAATCATGGTTTCGCCGTAGACGACAAAACGTTGCCCGCGCATCTTGAGCTAACACATATCAATTTAAACGATAATTCGGTAGAAGGTTTCCGCCATAAAGAGCTACCAATTTTCGCTGTGCAGTATCACCCTGAAGCGCACCCGGGGCCTCACGATTCCAACTATTTATTTGATCGGTTTTTAGCTTTGATAGAGTCGCACCATAAGGTAAGCAAGTGAAGCAAGTGAAGCAAGTGAAAGCAGGCCTGATTTGTACAAATTAGCAATATTTGATTTTGACGGCACACTTGTAGATTCCACCCCTGGCATTGTTGACGTCATGAAAGTTGTGGTGGATGAATATCAATTTCCCGCTAAACTCTTAGATGAATGGGCGCTGCTGGTTGGTGTTCCGCTACCAAAGCAGATGGAAATCATCTTGCCCGAACGCTCACCAGACTTTCACCTTGAAGTTGCTAATCGCTATCGGGCGATTTACGACACCATGGCAATTGAGATTTGCCCGCCGTTTCCTCATATGTTTTCAATGCTACAAAGTCTTAAAGATGCAGGCGTGGTTATTACAATTGCCTCTTCAAAGCGTCGAAACCTTGTCGAAGTGGTGCTCGATCATCACGAAATCGCACACTATTTCGATATGGTTGTGGGCGCGGCCGATGTCGAAAACCACAAACCCCACCCTGAATCTGTACACATTACCCTCGATAAGCTGGCCATTGCTGGCGATCACGCCGTAGTAATTGGCGACAGCAGCTTCGATCTCGACATGGCTAGAAACGCCGGAGTAGACGCTATCGGCGTCACTACTGGTTTGCACAGCAAAGAAATGTTGGCAAAATCGCAACCATTGCACATTGTCGGCGGGTTGCACGAAGTCTTGCCTCTAATTCTAAAAGGGCGCAACGGCTCAAAAGCTGATCACTAACTTGTAACGAAATACTGACATTAAAATTTGGCTGGTAGCCAACCAAGCTGCACCTGGCGCGATCTCTGGGTGCCCAAATTGCAGAAAATTTTCATCTAATTGCGGCTCCAATTGGCAACCTCATGTCGTCTGTTATTATTAGCAACCACGAGGTAGACGGTCATTTTTTCGCTTTCAACCAAAAGAACACTATGCGCTGCACTCGGTCTCGGCGCTTTGTTGACAGGCAATGTGGCGCAGGCCGCAGATAATATTGCCCCAGCACTTTCGCCGGCACCCTCTGAAGCCGCAAAACCCGCCGGCAGCTGGACTTTTAAGCCAGGCCAACCTATTTCAGTGGGCATGGAAACTGAAGATACTATTTGCACATATGATTTGGCCCTGGCTAAACGTCAGAAGGATGCCTATCCTGACAGTGCCGAAGCCGCTTTTATTTACGCGGTGGCTTTAAGCCGCACCAGCCAAATTGAAACCGCACTGCAAGAAGTGCGTCGGGCAAAAAGATTGGCCGAGAAAGATGGCGGCCCGGCATATTTCGACAAGATGATCGCCACCTACGAAAAGATGCTTACTTATACCCCAGAAGATAATCAGGTGCGCTATCACCTGGCATGGGCCTATTACATGAAAGCATATCTTTTAGATAGAGCTTCGCGTCAAACAGCGCAGCAAAATGCCAAGTATGCAGAATGGATTGCTCAGGCACAAAAGCCGCAAGCTGAAGCTGAAACGAATACAGCACCTGATGCACTTGCCACCCCAGCAATTGGAACTACTCCTGCTGCTACTACTGCTGCTACTACT
>CASBPX010000134.1 GCA_949127735.1 Candidatus Obscuribacterales bacterium
CTACGTGCGGTGAACGCAATACGCAGTAAACGCGTTTTTTGGTTGGCAACGGCACGGGGCCGCAAACTGTCGCACCGGTGCGTTTGGCAGTATCTACAATTTGTTCGGAAGACTTATCGAGCAAACGATGATCGTAAGACTTAAGACGAATTCTGATTCTCTGCACTTTCGAAGCGGATGCGGTATCAGCTTTTTGTTTTTTGGCGCTTGCCATATTGCCTAATTTCTCCCTAGCTTAAAAACTAGAATCAACAGATAAGTAATCGCAAAATGCGATCACGTCGCCTCAGACATCAGCAGGGAAAATCTATATTGATTTGATATCTAATAAATACCAAATAGATTCTCAACCGGCACCAGTCTAATCCTCCCGGCCCGGGCTACAAGAAGCATTAACTGCCTCTTATAATTGCGGACGGCACGGGATGACCGTTCCAGCGAACGAACCACACATTGTACAGATAACGCCCGACGGCGCTAGAGTAAATTTATCTCAGCTTCGCAATCAATTGACGTGTTTTTGCCCCTCGCGGCTTCACTGCCGCAGAAAACAGAGAACTGATGGGCGTTTCGAGCACTCAGAAGCGCGAGGACGGCCAAATAATTTCATCTAGCTCCTGTAAACAACCGCAACATCAGTTCCGCACTCAATTTTGACAATTGGGCAATCTCTACAATGTCTTAAGAATCCGACCGTTTGAGGCTTTCAAGCGGGGGAAGAATAAGATGTATCCACTTGACAGCAAGAAGTACAAATCAGGAAGCAATTAGTCCTTCCCCCTGCGAAAACAAACAAAATAAATGGCTACATATAGATTCGATAAAAAAGGAAAACGCATTACTGCAAAAACTGAGAGCAAAAGCTCAGTTTCCCACCTGGTGCAAACACCGGAGCAATCGAATGACAGCAATGGCGAGCGTACGGCACTGCAGCGGTTAACTTCAGAGCGGATCAAAGCCGCCAATGCGGGCAAACTGAATAAGCCACTGTCGCAAAAAGCTCCAGATGCCGATTTGCAAAAGCCCCTGCGCAATATTGCAATTGCCTTTGGCGTAGTCTTCACTTTAGTTTTGACCGCCAACGCCGTCTCAGGCATCATCGGTATAGTGAAAAATTCGCGTCACAGTCAGGTTGCTGATCAAGTAGCAGTCACACAAATCAATCACTCAAAACTTTCGCACTGGTCAAAAGCAGACGCTCGCAGACATTTATTGGCTGCAGCTAAAAAAGCTGAGGGCTTAGGAAACTATCAGGCGGCGGCGGCTATTTTCGAAACTCTGGCTGACGAGCCCGGCTCACATCAGCATCTGGCCGTGGCATTGGCCGACTCGACGACATCACAAATAGCGCTGGCAGCCGGCTACGACAAACTGGCGCGAGCAGTTGGTGCACAAGGTCGGACAGCTGAAGCTGACGAACTTTTTGCCAGAGCCATTGCTGCTGACCCCGGCAATCTAGAATATTCCACCCACCTGGCCTATTTCTATCTTCAAACTGGCCGCTTAGATAAAGCTCAAGCTTTGAACGAAAAACACAAATTGCAGGTGGCGTTCGGCAGCCCTGCAATTATGGCTACGTATTATGATTTGAAGGGCCGTATCGCCGCTCGAAAAGGGCAAGATCAAATTGCTTTGAATGATCTGCAAACTGCAGTGGGCATTTTTGAAAAAATGAAAGTCAAAGACAGCGGATATGTCGATACCCTACGTCAATTAGCCTGGGTGGAATTGCGAACTGGGCACCGAGCCTCGGCAGCACAACTCTTCGATAGAGTAATTGCTTCCACACCCGCCGCAGATAACCGCGCGGAAAAATTTGTGCTCAGACAAATTAATTACTGAGCACCACAGGTAGTAGCAAAAAAAAGGGCCACTTATTCAGTAGCCCTTTTTCAATTGTGTTTTTTGGAACTAAGCGATGATCGAAGCAACTACACCAGCGCCGACGGTACGTCCGCCTTCGCGAATAGCGAATCTCATACCTTGCTCAACGGCTACTGGTTGAATCAATTCAACGTCCATGGCAACGTTGTCACCAGGCATAACCATTTCAACGCCTTCTGGCAATTCGATGGAGCCGGTCACGTCAGTTGTACGGATGTAGAACTGTGGTCTGTAGCCTTTGAAGAATGGAGTGTGACGTCCGCCTTCTTCTTTCGAGAGGATGTAAACCTCTGCTTTGAACTTGGTGTGTGGCTTGATGCTGCCTGGTTTAGCGATAACTTGACCACGTTCGATCATGGTCTTGTCGATGCCTCTGAGGAGGATACCAACGTTGTCGCCGGCCATACCGGAATCAAGAGTCTTTTGATACATTTCAACGCCGGTTACGGTTGTTTTACGTGTATCTTGCAGACCAACAATTTCTACTTCTTCGCCGACTTTAACTTGTCCGCGTTCAATACGACCAGTGGCAACGGTACCGCGGCCGGTGATTGAGAACACGTCTTCAACAGCCAGCAAGAATGGTTTGTCCAAATCTCTTTCTGGAGTTGGGATATGCTCGTCAACAGCTTTCATCAAATCGAGGATCGCTTGTTCGTACTTCATGTCGCCTTCAAGAGTCTTGAGAGCAGAACCACGAATGATTGGAATGTTGTCGCCATCGAAGTTGTATTTGGAAAGCAATTCGCGTGCTTCCATTTCAACTAGTTCGATAAGTTCTGGATCGTCGACCATGTCGCACTTGTTCAAGAAAACAACGATGTGTGGAACGCCAACTTGACGGGCAAGCAGAATGTGCTCGCGAGTTTGTGGCATAGGGCCATCATTAGCTGAGATTACAAGGATAGCGCCGTCCATTTGAGCAGCACCGGTAATCATGTTCTTGATATAGTCAGCGTGTCCTGGGCAGTCTACGTGACTGTAGTGACGTGCATTGGTTTCGTATTCAACGTGAGCAGTATTAATTGTAATACCACGAGCTTTCTCTTCGGGAGCAGCATCGATCTCATCATATTTTTTCGCTTTGGCTTGGCCAGTTTTGGCCAAAGTCATTGTGATAGCGGCGGTTAACGATGTTTTGCCATGATCAACGTGCCCGATCGTTCCAACGTTCACGTTTGGTTTGTTTCGTTCAAACTTTTGACGGGCCATCCTATCTACTCTCCTTACAATTTACTGCTTCTACGTTTGATACTTAAATCGAGTATCTACTTCTTCATGCGATCTTACGGATTACAAGGAACCATGCCTGTTTGCAACTAGTTCTTTTTATAAATGGAGCCCACGACGAGAATCGAACTCGTGACCTCCCCCTTACCAAGGGGGTGCTCTACCGCTAAGCTACGTGGGCACGCATGGTCTGCGAGGATTCTATTATCTACGGTGATTCTCTATTCTCTGGGTTCCTCAAAATTTTCTTTACTCTTGAAAATTTTGCTCTTCTTGGTTTCCTGTTTGCTTCGAGCAATTGCTTGCTCGAAAGTCAAAGTTTGGGTGGAGCTGGATTCGAACCAGCGTAAGCTTTCGCTAACAAGTTTACAGCCTGTCTCCTTTAACCACTCGGACATCCACCCTCTAGCTGGTGATGGGATTCGAACCCGCAACCTACGGTTTACAAAACCGTTGCTCTACCGTTGAGCTACACCAGCATGAGTCTGTAACGCCTATCAAAGATAGGGGATTTAAATTCTACAGAGTATTTTTTAGTCGTGTCAAACTATTGCCTGATCTGAGGGCAATTGCGCTACACGAACTTAATAATATCTCTGCAGAAATTTAAAAACGCAAATTACTCGGCTGAACTAGAAGCAACAATATTGACTTCTGGTGAGGCTTTTGCAACCGCTTTAGCTGTTTTGTTCTGCCTGACTACCTCATAGAAAACAATTCCGGCAGCGACAGATGCATTTAAGGACTGCACCGAGCCATACATGGGAATTTTGATCAGGAAGTCACAATGTTCAGACACCAGGCGGCTTATACCATCACCTTCGCCACCAATTACGAGAGCCACGGGCCGCTTGAGATCACTTTCATAGATTTCTTGCGCGCCTTCCATCGCTAAACCGGCGATCCAGAAACCACGATCTTTGAGCTTCTCTAAAGTAGAAACAAGATTAGTGATGCGCACCATGCGCATGCTGGCAAGAGCTCCAGCACTCACTCTCGCTACAGTACGAGTCAATCCGGCCGATCTTCTTTGTGGCAAGATTACAGCCTTAACACCAGCAGCCTCTGCTGATCTGACAATGGCACCAATATTGTGTGGATCTTCCACACCGTCAAGAATAGCCACAGTGTAACCATCTAAAGTCTTACCTTCAGCTTCCAGAGCAGCTTTCTCAGCGTCGAATTGATCAAGAAATTCTGACATATCAAGATATTCACTGGCAGCAATTTGCGCCACTACACCTTGATGCTTATCGCGATCACCTATCAAATCAGATAGCTTGCGCTTTTCAACAGTTGATAGAGGAATGGAATTGTCTTTCGCCAGCTCTTTTATTTTGTCGATGCGTTTGTCTGACTCCAGGCCGCTAGCCATGTAGATTTTATTGACAGCAACTTTTCCTTCTATAAGGAACGCAAGCACTGCGTTGCGACCATATACGAATTCTTCGTCAACGGCTTCCTGGTCAACATCAGCTGGGCCTGACTCTTCGTGGCCACCATATCTGACGGTCTGAGTGCGTTCTACAGGAGCTTCGTCAAAGTACTCATTTACTTTGCGAGCAATGCCGGCAGCTTTACGCTCAGGTGACATTTCGGCAGCTTCTCTAGGGCGACGATCATATCCACCGCCGCCGCCGCCTTCAGATCTTCCTTCTGGTCTTGGTCCACGATTATATCCACCGCCACCGCCGCCTTCAGATCTTCCTTCTGGTCTTGGTCCGCGGTTGTATCCGCCGCCACCGCCGCCTTCAGATCTTCCTTCTGGTCTTGGTCCACGGTTATATCC
>CASBPX010000135.1 GCA_949127735.1 Candidatus Obscuribacterales bacterium
AATAGAAAGCAATATGTGGCGTGTACGGCAAACCGTGCGCGCCACTACGCTTACTGCTCCAATAGCGCTGGCAAAGCAACTTGGGCAGCCGATTCTCATTGCCAGCGAGACTTTTCAACACACCGGCTCTTTTAAATTTCGCGCCGCTTTTAGTGCTGCACTTTCAAGCACAAGCGATCATTTGCTCACCGCTTCTTCTGGAAATTTTGGTGCCGCTCTTGCTTACGCAGCTAGCCTGCTCAACAAAAAATGCACTGTAGTAATGCCACATCAGTCATCGGCAGTGAAAATTGCGGCGGTAAGAAGTTGGGGCGCCACCGTTGAGCTCGTAGACGTCAGTCAAATTAGCCGAGCACAAAGAGTCAGTCAGCTGGCGGCTCAGTTCAATGATCAGGTAGATGTTCTCAGTGCTTACGACGACTTGCGCGTAATTGCCGGCAATGCCACCCTTGGTGAAGAAATTGCCGAGTTAGAGCAAAGCGGTAAATATGATTTTGACTGCGTTGTTGCCCCTATCGGCGGTGGCGGCCTAACTGCTGGAATTATTCAAGGTCTGCGCTCAAGAGGCTCTAAAATAGAGGTTTTTGCCGCTGAACCGGCGCTGGGCGATGACGCATGCCGCTCTCTCTCAGTCGGAAAAATTATTGCCAATGATTCTGAGCCGGCCACCATAGCTGATGGCGCTCGCACACTCAGCCTTGGTCATCATAATTGGGAAATTTTGCAGGACGGGTTATCTGGTGTAATCGTCGCCAGCGAAAGCGAAATCGAAGAAGCTGTGCGACTTTTGTTTTATAGCCATTTGAAAGCCGAGCCCACCGGAGCTCTGGCTCTGGCAGCGTTGATAGGGACGGGGATGGGGACAGGTACGGGCAGCATACTGAGAAAGCGGCGGCCACTTCTGGTGGTTAGCGGGGGCAATGTAGACCCTTCCCTCTATGGTCGAATCATTACTTCCAAATAGCAAAAAGCCGGCTGATCATATGATCAACCGGCCCTTTTTACTCTTGCGAGATTTAGACTGCGCTCAGTCTTTCTCTTTCGGCCTGAACAATAGTTGCGGCCTTAGGCATGCTGCGTGGGAACTCGCGACCTCTCATCAGAACTTGCTTCTCATAACTTTCGGGCTTGAAAATTTGAGCGAAGTATTCAATGGCATCGTCTACATTGAAATCACGACAGGAGAAAATGTCGAGAGTAGCGAAACCTTTTTCTGGAAAAGAGTGTATGGAGATGTGCGATTCGGCGATCAACACTACTCCGCTAACTCCCCAATCGTCTTCAACGGCACCGTGATAGGTAAAGACGTAAGGCGGCATAATCTTAGTCATATCAAGCTTTGCAGGATAAGCATCAAGAGCCTGACTCATTAGTGTCATGTCTGCCAAAAGTTCTTTTGGGCAACCATAAGCTTCAAGGATCAAATGTGGTCCAAACATGTTTCTTCCCCCTTGGGCCGCTCCAGGTGAGCAGCAATGAAATTGGTATCCGAGAGTTCAGGAATTTGTAAAAGCGGGAGCCTTGGCTTTTGCTTTATATTCGCCTTCCTGCGGGGTACACGAAACGCTTATCTACACCAGATTAAGATTAGACAGGGCCTGGGAGTTGGGCGTTGTGTGGTGCATCAACCTCCATAATGAAGATAGATCGAAAGACGTATTCTACAGGAAATGTTCCGGGTGTAAAGAAAATTGCTCTAAGGGGCCAAGTTTGCCCTTTACTTAGCTTCAGACTTCTACTCGACTAATGTAGTGCAAGAATTGCACAGACGAGCCAAACTAGCTGAACAAGCGGGTTTCAAGCGCAAAGCCAACTTCTAAATATGAATTTTGTTCACCTTGACCTTGACGGTCTCAGCAAAATTGGTCTCGATGGCAGCAGGCAGACTGGAGGCGGCGTCTACCCAGAACTGAGCGCCTACAAGAATGGCTGAAGAGCGCTTGCCCTGAGGAAAATGCAGCAAGACCGGATCTTCGCCTTTGTGCAAAATGAGCAAGTCTTTCAGTCTGTGCAGGTCAGAGAAAGATTGATTAGTGCTGAAGATTACGTCAACCATCGAGGCATCACCGATGCGACGAATGCTTGAGCCCATCACCGAAGTGCTCTCATCGTTCTTCTTCACTTTGCCCTTAACAAGTAGAAGAGATTGAGGCAAGAGCACATCAGACGAAACTTTCTCTAAAGCCTCGCTATAAAGAACAATCTCAGCTTTGCCGGTCAAATCTTCAAGGTGAATAATGCAGAGCAGCTTGTTTTGCTTGGTCAGTTTCTTCTCGATGGAATTAGCCAGGCCACCAAGAATGACAGTGGTGCCGTCTGGTGACTCTTTCATTTCTTTGACCGAGTGCGTAGTCAAATATCGCAGTCGATTGGCAATGCGCTTAAGCGGATGGCTAGTGACGTAAAAGCCGAGCAACTCATGCTCCATGGTTTGCAGCTCGCCTTCGCCAAATTCAGAAGGGTCGCCAATCAGCGGCGTCTCTAAATTGATGCCTTGCGATTCTCCTAAGCTGAACAAACTGATCTGGCCTGTATTTTTAGAATTTTGCCTGCGGTTTGCGGCATCTACCAGTGAATCAAGATTGGTCAGGGCTTGCTTGCGACTCATGCCAAGACCCACACAAGCCCCAGACTTAATCAGCGACTCTAGTGATTTTTTGTTGACCAGACGCAGGTCGATGCGATCAAGAAAATCTTGCATGGTGGCAAAAGTGCCGCCGCGCTCACGCTCAGCAACAATGGCTTGCACAGCGGCATCACCAAGACCTTTGGTGGCGGATAAGCCAAAACGAATGGCGCCACCATCGGAGGTGAAATCAGATCCTGATACATTCATATCAGGCGGCAAGATATCAATATTCATGGCCTGACATTCAGCAATGTAACCCTGCACTTTGTCGGTATCTGACGAAACTGAAGAAAGCACGGCAGCCATATATTCCACAGGATAGTGCGTCTTCAAATATGCGGTTTGATAAGTGACTACGCCATATGCTGCACTGTGCGATTTGTTGAAGCAATACTCGGCAAATTGCACCATGATGTCGAACAAATTATTGGCGATCTCAGGGCTGACCGAATTTTTGGCACAGCCTTCGACAAACAAAGCGCGCTGCTTTTCCATTTCAGCAGGCAGCTTTTTACCCATGGCTCGGCGCAGCAAGTCGGCCTGTCCGAGGCTATAACCACCCAGAACCTGAGCGATTTGCATGATCTGTTCTTGATAAACAATCTGACCATAAGTGGGCTTGAGAATAGTCTCAAGCAAAGGTGTTTGATAAGTGATTTTGGTTTTGCCGTGCTTGCAATCAATAAACTTATCGATCATGCCTGAATCAAGTGGGCCTGGCCGATAGAGCGCAATCAGCGCTGAGATGTCTTCCATGTTGGAAGGACGCATGTCTCGAGCAACTTGTTTCATGCCGGCCGATGTTTCTAACTGAAATACTCCGGCCAGATCGCCATTTGAAATTGTCTGGAAAGTCTTCTCATCATCAAGTGGAATTTTGTCGGGAATGATTTCAATGCCGCGTACTTCTTTAATACGCTTGCAAGCTTTGTCGATCATAGTCAAGTTGCGGAGGCCAAGGAAGTCCATTTTAACCAGGCCAACATAGGCTGCGTCTTCCATGTAGTACTGAGCGATGATGGTACCGTCGTTGTTTCTTTGCAGCGGAATCATCTCTTCCATCGGCACGTCAGAGATGACTACACCAGCAGCGTGCATACCAAATGTTTTGTTGCAGCCTTCCAGTTTGCGCGCCAGGTCAATTACTTGTTTGGCGTAATCGTCAGTCTGGTAGACCTTTTTAAATTCAGGATGCTCCTCCACCATTTCGTCTAAAGGTGTTGGCTTGCCGCGTACAACCGGCACCATTTTGGCCAGCTTATTTGATTCACCGAAAGGAAATTCGAGCACTCTTGCCACATCTTTAATGACGGCTTTGGAGGTCATGCGGTTGAAAGTAATGATTTGAGCAACTCTGTCTTCGCCATATTTTTCGGCGCAATATTTAATTACCTCGCCCCGACGTTCGATACAAAAGTCAGTATCAATATCTGGCATGCTCTTACGCTCTGGGTTCAAAAAGCGCTCAAAGAGCAAGTTGTAGCGCAATGGATCAATATTGGTAATACCGAGAGCATAAGCGACAATTGATCCGGCAGCTGACCCTCGACCAGGCCCAACAGGAATATCTTTTTTGCGAGCGTAGTCGATGAAGTCGGCCACAATTAGAAAGTAAGAAGCAAAGTTCATGTCTTCGATAACTTTTAGTTCGCGAAAAGCGCGATCTTCTATTTCTTGATTCCACTCAGGGAAGCGCTCTCTCAGCCCATCAAAGACCAGTCGATTGAGATAACTTTCAGCCGTGTGACCTTGCGGTACTTCAAAATTAGGCAAGCGTGGTTCGCTCGCTAATTTCACCATTTCAACTTTGTCGGCAATTTCTAATGTGCTTAGAATCGACTCTTCAATAATTTCAGTATCAAGGTGATCGCGAAAAAGATAAGCCATCTCATCGCCATTTTTGATATACTCCCAACCGGTAAATTTCATGCGATTGGAGTCGGTGACGTTCTTGCCCATCTGAATGCAAAGCAAGCAGTCATGGGCCTTAGCATCTTGTTTGTTGGTGAAGTGACTGTCATTTGTGCAAGTCAACTTGATCTTTAATTCGCGGGCAATTTGCACAAGCGAACGGTTGACTTTGCGATCTTCGGGCATGCCGTGATCTTGAATTTCAATATAATAATTTTCGCCGAAAGTTTGTTTATACCAGTCGGCAACTTCTAGAGCTTTTTTATAATCGTCTTTGAGCAGATGCTGACAAAGCTCTGCACCAAGACAACCAGAAAGGATGATCAGTCCATCTTTTTGCGCCTCAAGCATTTCTTTGTTGATGCGCGGTTTGTAATAGAAGCCTTGCAAATGAGCGCGCGAATTTAAGCGCACCAGATTGCGATAGCCTTCTTTATTGCGAGAGAGCATAGTCAGGTGATAGAGCGGTTGCTTGGCCGATTTGTCTTTAATGTCACCATCGATGATATAGGCTTCGCAGCCAATGATAGGCTTAAGGCCGCCTACTTCCTGACATTTTTTTGTCAGCTCAACGGCACCGTACATGACACCATGATCGGTAATGGCAACCGCCGGCATATTTTCGGCTTTAGCTTTCTTCACCAGATCTTTAATCATGGTGGCGCCGTCGAGCAGACTATATTCTGTGTGCAAATGCAGTGGTACGTATGGACGAGGACTCATGACTCTCCTGGCAATGCCAATTAGCGCTTAACTGAGAATTCCACCTCAGCCACTCTAATTCTAAGTAATTCCCTCTTATTACTACGTCCAACCAGCCCTAAAAGTTCAATATATTTGCCAATTTTTTTCAAAATTGGGCAAATTTTTCAGCTAGATCGCTCGATAGCGAAACAGGAAGGCTTTCGCCTTCCTGTTTAATAGCTTATTGGCCTGAAAAAAGCTTCTAGACTATCAACTCCTTCAAATGAGAAGTAAGTCTAGAGCGGGAAACTCGTCTGCGCGAGGTTGTTGTGCGGTGGGCGCCTTGTGAATCAGCTTCCACTGGATATTCTTTTAGCATCACATCAGTCACTTCTTCTAGTTCAAGTTTGGCAATTGCCTGCCTGAACCACATCTGCAGGCATCGTCTTTCATCGTTTGAGAGGGTAGTCTCGTTCATTTTTATGCTCTCCATTACAGGCCAACCAGGGGAAATGAATGAATTGCGCAATACATAACGCATCATTTCTTTCAAGCGTCTAAACAGTTATCCAGCGTCCTTTTGAGCCATGCATCAGGAGTTGAATCCGCTTGTCCTTAGTTCGATTGTAAGGCCATATCAAGAGGAAGCAATGCTTGACATTTAATGTAGAGATAAAGAAACGCTAACCATCAGCATTTTGACTCAAAAAACAAAAGGAATAATTTTATAGCGAGGCGCGGTAACGCCCTCAGGCATCGGGTCTTGGAGCGCCTCTAGCTTTTCTATGCGCCACTTCATGAAAACCAAAATTCCTGGAATTGCAGCCAGTGGAAACCACGTAAGGTGAGAAAGTGCCAATCCAATCGCCCCAATTATGACACCGAGGTAATGTGGATAGGCTATTTTCGCCAATTTAAGACCATTAAGACCTTTGATAAAGAGCCATGAGCCGATCACAGTCAATACCAAACCAAAATAGGCTATGGGATAGAACAATTCGTAAGCACCAAAAAGAGCCAACTTCATACGCATACATAGAAGGGCACTGGTGAGGTAAAGGCTGAAATAAGTGAGGTAACCGAGACGTTCATTCCAGGCGCTGAGGGTGCGCGGTCTGAGCCAGGCTGCCATTCTCGCCGGCTCGACGGCAAAACCGGTAAGGAAAGCAGCTATCAAACAGATAGCATAAAAGATATATTGCGCCTGATGCAAAAATGCGCGGGGCAGCGGTTTAGCCACTCCCAGGGGAGGGGTCAAAACGAAAACCGCGGCCACAAGGGTGCAAATTAATGCCGCCTGAAGACGCACGGCCACACTAATCTTGCTAACACTACCGGTGGTGCCGGCTTTGAGCTCGGCTTCTTCAGACAACCTGGGGAGTGCTCAGATGTTTGAGGGCGAATCGCACCAGTTCTTCAGCACTGTCTGTAGCCAGCGTGGTCTCTTTGGCTTTTTTCAGGGCACTATGAATTTCGGTTGGCGTATAGCCGAGATTACCAAGAATTTCAGTCACTTCTTCAAAGACCGCTGATTTACTTGCCGACAGCGAGCTTGGTTCAAAAGACTTAGTGGCAAGTGTGTGCGAGAAATCTTCAATTTTAGTTTTCAGCTCTAAAATAATTCTCTGGGCAACTTTTGTGCCTACCCCAGGCGCTTGCGAGATCATTTTTTGATTCTCAGTTAGCACCGCTTCTACAAGAGTTTCGATGCCCAGGGTACCAACAAGACCCAGAGCCAGCTTTGGGCCAATGCCCGTAACTGATTGCAATAAATTGAAAAGCTGACGTTCACTATTGTCGCGAAAACCGAAAATGGTCCACTCGGTTTCTCGAACAGCCACTGAGGTGTGCACCATTATGGTATCGCCCGGCTGACCGAGCAACAGCAAAGTTGAATGCGCCACAGCCAGCTCGTAGCCCACGCCGTTAACATCCAGTACCAGTCTGTCGACTGGGCCGCCGGACATTTCTTTGACGACTATTTGGCCTTTTAAATATGCCAGCATCAGCGTGTTTACTCAGCCATTAGAGTCATGTTGCCGCCACTGCTGTGGGCGTGGTCAACTGCTGCTCGACCATGGCTCATCAGCAGTTTGCCCTCGTCGTCCATATGTTTAGCGAACTGGCAAATTCCGACTGAAACTGTGACCGCTTGTGATTCGGCTCCAACTGCAAAAAGTGAGGCGGCCACAGAAGTACGCAGACGTTCGGCCACTTCGATGGCACCTTCTTTAGTGGTACAAGTGAGCACCACGGTAAATTCTGCCGTGTTGGTGCGCACCACAATATCTGATTCGCGCATCTGCTTGGCAACAAGCTGGGCCACCTGACTGACTACTGTATCAAAATTGGCCTGGCCAGTTTTAAGCAATTGCTGGTGATGATCAATTTCCATGATTACCAGCGAAAACGGCACGCTGTAGCGCTTAGCCTGACGAATGCCTATCTGCATAAACTCATCGAGGTAGCGGCTACTTTTCAGCTCGGTCAAAGTATCAGTGAGCGACAATTCTTTCAACTGACTTTCTTTGCGGCGCAATTCATCGCGCAAGGCTTTTTCTTTTAAGACCGCTTTGACTCGCGAAAGCAATTCGTTGGCTTCGGCCGGTTTGAAAATAATATCTTCATTGCTGGCGTCGCCAGTAAATGTAGGCAGTGGTTTGTCTCTAGCTGCCAGGAAAATTATCGGTATTACTGCCGTTTTTTCGTCGGCCTTGAGGCGGTTATAGACTTCCATTCCGCCCATAAGCGGCATATGCAAATCAAGAATGATGGCATCAGGAGTGCGCACTTTACAGGCGGCGATGGCTTTAAAGCCGTCGTTGGCGACACTGGCTGCATAGCCGGCCTTCTTCAGCACCTCACTCAATAAAGTGGTGACCGCTTGTTCGTCATCGACTACGAGGATAGTGTTGCTTTTCACGTTCAGTTTTAGTAATTCGAGCCTAGTTACCGAGCGCCTGATTTATACCGCGCCCAAACTCTGATAATAGCTGGTTGACTTCAATTCAACAACGTATAGAGAGGAAGATTTGAATTTGCCATTACAGAAGCAAAATTTGGCCAATCACCGGCACTGTCAGACGGGCATCGTCAAAAGCGCTGCCGGCTTCAAGCAATGCAATATTGGCGGCAACAGCGGCTGAGCATGGCCCGACATCGAGATTGGCAACACAATTAGTAAAAGGATTAGCAAAGGGAACAAGCCTAGCGTGACCCCGAGCAAAAAGCTTGAGCGCTCCCTTGACATTCTCGCGCTTGAGATGATAAAAACCCACAGCAATTTGAATGATGCCCTGCACAAGTTGCCGCTCGGGTAAATCGACCGGCAAAGTATTCCAGTATTCCTCTAAAGTCTCATGACATTCATAAAAATCCTGGCGATTGAACTCGTTAATGCCGCGAACAAATAGCGGCGCTTTACAGTCGAAAGAATTATCCATTAACTAAGCTTGGCAACGATTACGACTATCGAGCCCACTGCTACGTTGGCTAATTCGGCGCGGGCGAGGGCGATTACTTGCTCTTGATCAAGCAGACCCGACAAATCGATAATTTTGGCGCCGACGAATAAAATCATTGTGGGAATAGTTTTACCGGCATCACCCCAGGTGGCATGGGCCTCGACTAAGCTGAGCACTGCTGCTTCCGCTTCTTCTCGAGTAGCGGCGCGGGCATCGCCGCTGGCAGCTTGCAAGCGAATGCTGCCTTCTCTGTCTAGCACACGCAAAGCTTGTTTGGTGGCAGAAAAGAGACTGAGTAATCCTGAATGCACTTTGCGCCTTGCAGCGTATACCGTAAAATATTCATTGCTGCAAAGATTTTCTACGTCGCCGCGCTCAACGCGCATTGAATCGGCTACCAGAGCGGTGCGCTCTTCTGCGTTAAGGGCGGCACGAGCCTCGCCAACAGCTAACTTTGTCGCACCACTGGCGGTGGCTCGCACAATTGAGGTCTTGCTGTCAATTTCCACATGCACCTCAATCGTAGCTGGGTCAGCTCCCATTTTTTGCACAGCGTCAAATACTTCTTGTCGCATAGCTAAAATAGTTTCATTGGCCGAAGCGACATTGGCAACCTGGCGCTCAACTGTCTCGCGAATCAGGGCCATGGCTACACCGATGGCCGAAATTACATCGGCGTGTTGAGCCAGTTGAAAACGCAAGCCCATTTCTTTTGCGACATAAGGAACAATTGCTGCGGCACCGCCGCCGCCACCAACTAAAGTAACGAGTTCAGCATCAAGCTTGTGTTCCGCAATCATTTTTTTCACAACAGGAATACACTGAGCCGCAGCCAATTTTTGAATGCGTTCGGCCAATTGCTCTTCTGAAACGCTGTTGAGATGTTTGGCCACAGCGCTAAAGCTCTGTTTAATGGTATCCATATTGCCGCGAGCGCAATCGCCTTCGGGCACCAGACCAAGCAAATTGGCGGCGCATGTGGGGGTGACGCTGAACTTATTATTTGTTTCACCGGCACTTGAGCGGCTCAGGGCCAGATAATCGGCGGGATCTTTTGCCAGCGGACTCAAAGTTTCAACCTTAAAGCTTTCGCCTTCAGCGGCCGGTGGGCTGAACGAAGCGTAAGCGAGATTGGCTATGTGAGCGCTGCGCGGGCCCACGTGAGTAATTTCTTTATCTATGCGACTGAGAGATCCACCGGCGACGCCGACGGTGCGCACATCAAGGGTGCGCATATAAATGCGATGGCCACCTATTTCAGCAGATCTGATTAAGGCGCGGCCGTTGGCAATTGCTGAAATATCGGTGCTGGTGCCTCCAACTTCTAAAAACACTCCATCTGAGATACGCAGAAACATCATGGCTGCAGCCACGCCAGCAGCCGGTCCTGATAAAATTGAAAGAATGGGCCGCTTGCGCATAGCGGCGATGTCCATCACGCCACCATCAGAGCGCATGATCATAATCGGAGCGCTAATGCCGGCCTCGCGCACACTTTTTTCGGTCAGGTCGGCGCTCTCAATCATTTTCGGCAAAATTCCGGCGTTAATGGCGGCAGTGCGCGTGCGCACTTTCAAACCATAAAGCTGGCTCACTTCGGCTCCAGCTGTGGCCAACATGCCTAGTTCTGCGGCTATAGTCAGAACCATTTGCTCGCTTTGCGGCTGGTCTGGTGCGAATGCCTCGCTGGCTGCAATAGCGGTGCAGCCCACTGATTTTAATTCCAGAATTGTCTTACGCACCAGATCTGGTGTTACCAGTGCTGTGTCGATAAATCTATGGCTTGTCTCCAGATAACATCCGGCCGCTACCGGCACTCGCCCTAACTTAGTTGAGGCTCTGGCTAAAATGGCATTAGCACCGGTGCCCATACCAATAATGCCCACATGAGCCAGGTCGCCCTCGAGCAAAGCATTGGTAGCCTGGGTAGTGCTATGAGCAATGAAACTGACGGCGGTCGGAGCAATTTTGGCAGATTGCAAAAGCAGGTGCAAAGCTTCAACAATGCCGGCGGCCACACCGGCGGAAGCGCGGTGACTGGTGGGCACCATGGCCTTCGCCACCAGACTGGCCGACGACGAGTCAATGGCCACAGCATGGGTGAACGTGCCACCAACGTCGATACCAATGCGATAGAGAGTATCAGCGCTAAGATTTTCACGCTCGACATGAACACGATTAAAGCGGTTGTGATCTTCTGAGTTAATTACCATGGCACAAAACCTTTCACCACCGAAAGAGTGAGGCCCAGCACCACTGCTATTAGAGCGTAAGGCATGGTCTTGCGCAAAATTGCTTGAGTGTCCACACCAAGATAAGTGGCAATCCAGATATTTTGTGTGTTGGTAGGATCGCACACACCTTGCACCTGGCCAACCGACATGAGCATTCCCATAATCGCCTGAGGAGTAAGCGTGGTCACTTTTACAGTCAGTGCCACAAGCCCGCTGCCCATGCCCCACAAGCTTAGCGGACCGCGATAGAGAGCCAGTGGCGAAGCCAGAGCAAAAACCAGTATGTATGCCAGAGGAGTAACTGGCACCACAGCTTTAATAATCGGTGCAATGGCGTCGGAGACTTTGGGATCCATGACAGCCGTAATCAGCATGCCGATGCCCATCATCAGAAGCACGGCTGGAATAACGTTGCTGACGCCGTCGATGATTGATCGGGTGAGCAAATTAATCGACTGATTACACCAGGTGGTGAGCACGCCGAATACCAGACCAATGATAAAAGCAGGAATGATTTCCCAGCGAAAAACCAGTACAAAAAAAAGCGGAATAACCGGAGTAAGCAAAGCGATACCAGGCAGATTCGTGCTTTTGCGTAGATGACGCAGCAGAGCGAACAAACTGAGAGCAAGAAGACTTACGCCTGCCACCACATACGACACCGGTGGCGGCTCTTTTGCCGCCGGGCCCGCCGGTATAAATTGTGCCAACAGAGGATAAAGCCCGGCTAGAAGAAGCGCTCCTGCACCGAGAAATTTTAAATTGCGCCGATCTTTTAATTCCACCGCCAGAAAGAGCAGCACCACAAAACAGATTATCAAAGCAAAAGGGGCGACAAATGAGACGATAGCCGCTTGCTCTACTTTCAAAACATCGGTATAAAGCTGCCAATTGGTCAGGTTGAACATACCACCCAGAGATATGCCAAAAAGAAAAAGCCCGGCGGCCCCCAGAGCTGGAATGCCTAAAGAAAGCATGACCGGCAAAATAATGGTGCCCACCATAATTACAGCACCCAGGCCTCCTAGAGTCGAAAATAAGAGGGCGGTCACGGCAGTGAGCAAAATGCCCAATAAATATGGATTGTCACCGGCAAACTCTGCTACCCAGCGCACCAGGGCGCGGGCCATGCCGTGTTTATTCATGAGCTCAGCCAGCATTGCTCCGAACATAGTGGTGGTGTATGCGGCATGCAATTTAAGCGAGCCTGCACTGAGCACATCTTTAACAATATTTTTGGGCTCGACGCCACCAATCAGAGCTATGGCAAAAGCCATAATCGGCAGGGCCAGCAGTGCTGAAATTCGCCTGGCATACATGAACATAGCCATGACCAGAAAAACTGCCAGGCATAGTATTCCAGTGAGCAAAGCGGCTAATTCCCTTTATATCGAACAAAATTATTTCAGGGAATCAATCTAGCAATTAATGGCGCTGTTTAGCAATGCTGCCTCTTCTATATATAGGTCTGTAGAAAAATGAATTTAGGCCGCTGCTCCGGTGGGACAGGCACAGGTACCAATTTCATCTTCAGGCATGGGAGGACTACGGAGCGATGGGGATTTTCCCCAATCGACTTGCACTTGGCAGGCACTTAAGATGCTTATCACAAACCCCGAAACCAGTGGAAGGCAAAGTCAGTAGCTGACAAGCCACAATTTTCTTGGAGAACCTAGCCCATGCCACAAACCGCGAATCACGCCAAAGAAATTACGGCTGACCCCGATAAAATCAAAAGTGATGGTGATTTAGTCAATAACGAATCGCGTTCGCGCCTGGCTCTGGAAATGCTAAATCCAAGTGTAAAAACTGACGGCGGCCTGTCGGGCACCGTCAGAGCAACATCGGTCCTGGCTGGCGGCCTATTGGACGGAATGAGCAACGGTGTCACACACTCAGCAGAAAACAAATTGCAGACTGCCACCACTGTGGCTGAGAGTTTTGCAGTCGGTTACGGCTTATCGGCCGTATCAAAAATGGGCAAATACGGCAAGGCGGGAGCGATAACAGCAGGGCTCGGTATGGGCGCAGCCTGGATTTATAGCGAATTTAATGCTGGCAGACCGCAAGCAACTTTCAATGCTGTCAGCGACGCCTATAACTCAGGCACTCACCTGGAAGCTAATCGCAAAGCCGTGGCCAATAATGGTGGAGCGATATTGTTCGATGTGGCACTGGCAGGCACTGCTGGTGGTCTCGGT
>CASBPX010000136.1 GCA_949127735.1 Candidatus Obscuribacterales bacterium
ACGTAGAATAGCTCAGTCCTCTGACTGCTTATTTGTTTTACGAAACCAGTTTAAAACTCGAAACGCCGTTGTGCTTGGTTACTTGAATTTGCACCGGAAACATTTCGCGCACGTCAGAAATATGTGTGATCACCAGCACACGGGAAAATTCAGCTTGCACCATGCGGATAGCCTTCACCAGCCGCTCTCGACTGGCATCATCTTGCGAACCGAAACCTTCATCAATAATCAGTGTCTCAAGCTTGGCGCCGGCACGGCGGGCCAACAAGCGTGAAAGGGCAATACGTAAAGCGAAATTGACTTTGAAAGCCTCACCACCTGAATAAAGCTCATAGCTGCGGGTGCCCACTTCATCACCAATAACCAGATCTAAAGTCTCGGCCATGGTACCGGATTTCGTTTTGGTCTGTGTTATCAGGGCCACGTGCATTTTGTTGTCGGACAATCTGGTCAAAATGCGATTGGCTTCGTTTTCAATTTCAGGAATGGCGTTCTCGATAATAACTGCTTGAATGCCTTTTTTACCAAACACTTCAACCAGATAAGCATAGTCGTCCACCTCGTCGCGCAGCAAAGCGACCTCATTCAAGCGCTGTGCCAAAACGGCGAGCTCGGCGCCTAGTTTGTCTTTGCGCGCAGACAAAACCGCTACTTTACGTCCCGATTCTTCTTTAAAACCCCGTACTTCATCAAGAGCCGGCTTGAGACCAGTCAGTGTTTTCTCTACTAAATCTATCTCGTCTATTTGCCGACTTAAATCAATTTGCTCAGCATTAATGCTTTCAATCTCGGCAGATCGTCTTTGATATTCGAAATCGAATTCGGCCAAAGTTTGATCGAGAGCCGGCAATTCTGCCACGGCGCGGCTTAAATCACGTGATTTTTCAGAAGCGACAAAAAGCTCAGATAGCCGCTGTTTAAGCCTGGCATGCTCATTGCGGTCGTAAGAAAAAGTACTGAGTTTAGCCAGCACTGCCTGTAGGCTGGCACGCACCTCAGGCCCGTAAAGTTCACCTTTGAGTTCATGCACAATTTCATCAATAGCAGCCTTAAGTTGAGGCATTTTTGCATTTAAACGAGCAAGCTCATCACTGTCTTTCGAAAGTTGATGATGCCGAGATTCTATATGACGCTTGAGTCGAATTTGCGATTGCAAACTGGTATAAACCGCCGGGTCAAAATCTAATTTATACAGCTCCGCTTTAACTGCCACCAGACTTTCGCGCTCAACTTGAGCAAAATTACTTTCAACCAGACGAGATTCTAACCTGCCACGTTCAAGCGATAGTTTCTCTACGCTGTCGTTCGCTCTGAGCAAGGCGTTTTGACGCTCGTTGAATTGGCCAATGCGCTTGTCTAAATCTTTGCGCCCTTCCAACTGTTTGCGCATCTCTGAATAGCGCAAGCGAAGTTCGGCCCTCTCGTCATTCAACCGTTCTTTTTGCACAGCCAGCTGACCGATGTCGCTTTCCATTTCTTGATTCTGCTCAAGATAACGCTCAATTACAGCCGCTCTATCTACTATTGGCGCGGAACAAAGGGGACAAATCGAAGAATGCTCATGTTCTTTTAGTTCCTGAATTTTGGCCAAATTTTCTCTTTGTCGTTTTTTGATTTCTTCAGTTTTAAGGTCGAAAGTCTCTAGCTCAGACTTAATGGCGATACCTTTTTTTTCGACTAACTCAAATTCAGCTTCCAGACGTTCCAGATTTTCTTTAACAGCGTCAAGCTCTTCACCCTCGGCCCTCAGCGCGGCCTGTGAACCTGTTAACTCAGACAGCTCCCGCAAAGCACTCTCTTTTTGCATGAGCTCGGCTTCAAGACGAATTTTCGCTTCTTGCATCAGTGAATTTAATTCACCAACACGAGACGAAAGTTGGGCAAACGCTTCTTGTTTTTGCGCTAAACCAGTCTCAGTTTCAAGTAACAAACGAAATTCAGCATACTGCAATTTAATTTTGTCACCGTCTTCGGTATCACGCAAAAGGCGCTCACGATTTTTTTGTAAATCTCTATACTCGACTTCGAGACCCTCCAGCTTCACTTCCAGGCGGCTTCTGAGAGTGGCCAGCTGCCCAGACAAATCGACTTTGCTATCGTTTAAATCTTGCACTTCCAAAAATATGCTGTCAAGCTTTTCTACCTCAGCTCTGACCTGGTTGAATTCATTCAGCTGTAATTCTATTTCAGAACTGCCCGCAATCAAATCAGTCAGCGATTTTTTCTTCTGCGCGACTGAATGCTTTTGAGAATCAATTTTCTTCCGGCTGTCATTGCACTCTTCAAGCCGCCTGGCGTTATTAACAATAGTCAGCTCAATTAGCTTTAGCTTCTGCATGCGCTCGCCCAACTGAATAACTTGATCTTCGATATCGCGCGCCACAAGAATCAGATCATCATATTCAATCTGGGCAGCACAAAGGTCGGTATGCACCTGAGCAAATTCACTTTCCACTTGCCTGGCACCAGAAAGCGTACCCTCAAGATATTCGATTTGCGCTTTGACACCGCGCAGTCTTTCGCGAGCTTCCTCCTGCAAACGGTCGAAATAGGAAAGCCCCAAAATTTCGCCCAGCACTTGCTTGCGCTCTGACGGTAAACGAGTGGTGAATTCTTCGGCCCGACCTTGTTTAAGATATGCGCTATTAATAAATGTGTCATAGTCCATGCGCAAAAGTTCGCTTATATGTTTGCCGGTCTCTTTCATTCCAGCCGCCGTCAAACTGTTCCATTTAAGCGCTTTAAAATCGCCCGCCAGATCGCCTTCGGCGATTTGAAATTCAAGCGTGCCTTTGGAGGTGCCTTTGCCGCCTGCGCGTCCGACTTGCTTCTGGCGCGAACGACGTACGCGGTACAGGCGGCCTTCGTGAGCAAAGATAATCTCCACCCACATTTCTTTTTCACCCAGGCGCACAAGCTCGTCGGAACTGCCCCGTGCTTCTTCCCAGATGGCCCAGGTAACGGCATCAAGTATGGCCGACTTGCCGGCACCATTTAAACCGGTCAGGCACGCCACAGCGACGCCGTTCAGGTCAAGCCTGGCGTCGGCATAACTCATAAAATTATGCAGGTGAACGTGATTGAGAATCATTGCGCACTTAAAATCAAACAGCAGCCCTAAGCTTAACAGCTCGGCAAGAGCACTGCAAAGTTCTATACTACAGTGTCACAGACTGGAGACTTATAATTAAAAATCTGCCGTCTGACATGTGGGAAGCGGCTCCTGTTGCCGGTCAAAAGCGCTCAACAAAGGGCATATTTTTCATCGCCTTTAGCTGCGGCGCACTGGCTCTGGCATTAGAAGTGATTTTGTGTCGCCTGGCTTTACGGGGAGTAGGTTCAAACGCTTACGCCGCCACCATTACAATCACTGTATATTTAACGGGCATGGGCCTCGGTGCTTTAACTGCGCAAAAATGTGCTTTGTCAGGCCGCCGCAATATTATCAAATACGCACTGCTGATATTGGCCACTCTTACCCTTGTTCTTGCTGGCGGAAATGCCTTTTTAACTGATTGGTTTACCGTAGCCACTGCTCTTTTTCTGCCGTCATTTTGTGCGGCCATTTTCATTAGCTCTCTAGCCTCAACCTCACATGATCACCAACTTTCAGCCAACGCCATCTATTGCAGCAATAATTTGGGTTCGTGGTGCGGCGCTCTTTTAGCCGGTTTTGTTTTGTTGCCTGTTCTCGGTATCAGTGCCTCTCTGATGGTTTTAGCCTTAGTGTCGATACCGGCGGCACTGATGGCTTGTCGCCTTCGACCTCTAAATGCCATAGACGACAGTGAAGAACTGGAACATCACGAAAGTTTCAATCTCACCCACGTAGTAATGTTGCTCGCCTGTGGTTTGACGCTGACAGTTTTGGAGTCTGCCTGGATTAGATTATCTGCTTTAATTTCAGGATCATCGACCCAAGTTATTGCAGCCGTGATCGCATCAGTCATTGGTGCACTTGCTCTCGGTAACGCCCTGGCATTGCAATTGATGAAAAAGCCCAGGCACATTCCGCTCTTACGCAGCGCCGCTCTGACACTATCTGCTCTCACTTGCTTCTTCAGTTTTAAATGTTTACTGGTGTTGCCACAATTATTTCAGCACGTGCGTGCAGCAATTGTATTTGCCGATGACGAATGGCAGTATATTTTGCCTCGCTTTCTGGTGGCAACTCTGCTTGCTTTCCCTGCCAGTTTCTTTATCGGTACGCTCTTTCCCTTCTATACTAATCGCCTTTCACGAAGTGACTGGCGCAGAGCTTATACGGTCTCGAGTATTGGAGCAGCGGCCGGCCCCGCCCTCTTTACTTTCGTCATGCTCGACCTGACCTTTTTTCAAAGCTCTCTAGAAGGCACGTTGAGAATATCAAGTATCTTGCTTGGCACCATGGCGCTGGTGGCAATTGCTCAGGCAATTTTTTATCGCCGGTCATTGCGACTGTCGACGGCATTCCTGCTTACACTATCACTTGTTACTATAGTGCTATCACTAAAGTCGCCGCCTCTCAACTGCCAAAAGATGATTAGCGGGCTGGCATATTTCCCTGCTACAGAAGATGCAATTGAACAAACGAAATTAGAACAAAAGTACTTGCCGGTGAGATTTTATAGAGATGGGCGCAACAGCACCATATCAGTGGAAGAAAACAAATTTAAAAATGTTTTGATCTTGAAGAGCGACGGCAAAGTAGAAGCTTCTATTCCTGCGGCAATAGGCAAACCTGCTGGCGGATCAGATCTGGCCACTCAAAGCTTACTCTGCTTACTGCCAGCGCTAAGACATGGTGGAAACTCTTTACACTGCCTGATAATCGGCCAGGGCAGCGGCACCACCAGTGGTATCGCCGCTACGCTTCCCAAGATTGGCAAGGTTGACGTCGTTGAAATTGAACCGCAAATGGTGCAAGCTTCGCGACTGTTTCCCTATTCGCTTCCCGGCCATTCCAAGATCAACACGATCGAGGCCGACGCCCGAGCATTCTTACGCAGAGAAAAAGAAAAGGCATACGATTTAATTATTTCACAACCAGCTGAGCCCTGGGTCGCAGGCAGTAGCGGGTTGTTTACCAGAGAATTTTTTCAGCTCACTCGCAGTCGTCTGGCGCCTTCGGGTTTAATGACACAGTGGCTACAGCTCTATGGCCTGAGCGAAGGCGAGTTGATTTGCGCTATCAAAACTTTTGCCGATGTTTATCCCAATACTATGATTTTTCACCAACAAGGTGCCGGCGAAATTATACTAGTGGGTGCCCTGAGTGCAGATGAATATTTCAACGAAAGCTATAAAAAAATGTTTCTCACAGCACCTTACAGAGTCAAACTTGCAGCCGCCGGCATCGGTAGCTGGCAAAGCTTCTGTGAGGCGCATCTGTTGTCTGCTGATGCACTGGCTAAATTTGTCAATTTGCAAGCCTCGGCGGCTCTTAACACCGACGACAATCTCAAGCTCGAATACGGAGCCGGTCGACATCTAAATAATAAGAATGGTGGCCAGGAAAAGTGCCTTGCTGCTAATCTAGCCATGCTTGCAAAGTACAGTGACTCTAAGACTTTAGCTTTATCTGCAGCTCAAGTAGAAACAGAATTGACGCGAGACCATGGAGCCTACGTAGTGATTAATGTCAAAGCGAAACAGATGCTGGCAAAAGGCAGTGCTGACGAGGCGTCTGCATTGTTGCAAAAATCAATAGCACTCAACCCTTCGTCGGTTGTCACACATGAATTGCTTGCCCTTTCATTGACTATGAGCGGAAAGTTTGAAGAGGCTTTAAGTGAGACGCAAGTGGCTCATCAGCTCAACACTAGCAGCTGCCGTCCATATCTCATTGCTTTCATCATTTATCAAGCTATGGGCAATGCCGAAAGTGCGAGATGGAACTTAAATAAAGCAGGACAAATCTGTCCTGAAAGTGAGATACTTAGACAAGTGACGCTGCCGCAAGAAAAGCGGCCACCCGCGTATTTTCGTACAGGTCTCCCATCAGGCACCCTGAAGTCAAACCTCACAAGGCTTTTGCAGGTTGTTGGAGAATAGAATTTCCAGCGCTTTAAAAGTCGCCCTCTTAAGAAGGTGATGTATGTCGTTCAGACTACTTTTGATCGAAGACAGCCCGACTCAGTTACTCACCATTTCAAAAACCCTTGCCGCCGAAGGGTATTCGGTAATCGAAGCGCGTAACGGCGCAGAAGGGCTGGCTCGCGCTTATAACGAGTTACCCGATTTGATTATCTCTGATGTTGTGATGACCGGAATAAATGGCTATCAGCTTTGCCGCCTGGTAAAAAGCGATGCCGACCTGGCTGCTACACCGGTTATCTTGCTGACTAAATTAGACGGGTCTATTGACAGATTCTGGGGCTTCAAATCAGGAGCGGACCGCTACATTCCTAAAGAACCAGGCTTCAGTAGCTTGATCAAGGCCACGCAAGAATTACTTGAAGAAGCAACTCTTAAGCCACGGCTGAGAATAATTGGCGAACCTTCAAAGACTTTTTCTGCCGAAGATGTTAATAACCGACTCAATCAATTGCTTGAGCGTTTGCTTTTTGAAGCTACCATTGTTGACGAAGTGAGGCGCATCGCCGAAGACGTGCTCGATCTTGATGCGGTAACACAAAAACTTTTCAATCTGCTGGCATCGATTCTCGACTACCAGGCTCTCGGCCTGGTGCTCAACCAGGGCACCGGTTCAGTGTTGCGTGTTGACGTCGGTCGAAATGTCGATGAAGCAGCCCTGCGTGGTTATGTGGCGCGGCTGGCATTGCAATTAGGTCTGCCACCATTGAAAGACGAACTGGCCAAAGGTCATTACCTGCCTGATAACGCTTTAACTCAACCGATTGACATAACCGGACAGAGGCTTGGTTTGCTTGTGGTTATTCCATACCCTCAACAAATTTTCAAACCGGGCGACCAGAAAGTGGTGCGTCTAATTGGAGAACAATTATCAGTGGTGTTGCGATTGCTAGAGTTGAACGGCCAATCGCGCTTGAAGGCTTCAGCAAACTAGCCGGTAAACTATGATTTAGTACGCCGCCTTTTGTTGCGTCTTTCGCTGCCATAAGGTGGATTTCGATTTGCGGCGGCATCATCGTTGGCTGTACCATCGTTTGAGCCCGGTTTGTAGATCTCATCTTCAGGTTCATCGTCAAGCAAAAGTGAAGCCAGTGCTGAAGCAGGTATAGAAACAATCTGCCAGCTGCCGCTTTCCTTTTGCATTTCTGCACTCATAGCTTGATCGCGAGCAGTATCCTTGATAGTCGCTGGGCTAGTTGGTGGGCTAGTTGGTGGGCTAGTTGGTGAGCGAAGTGGTATCGCTGCCGGTGGCGCCGAACTAGAAACCTGATTAGACCCCGGATTAGGCATTGTATTTATGGAAGCTTCACCCCAGCCAGCAACCTCTACAGGGGCGTGTTCATCAATGTCTAAGGCTTCTGCGGCAGCGGCATCGAGGGCCGCAAATTCGTCAGCAAACGCTGACGTTTCTTCATCATCTTCTATTACTGGCGGAGCGAAATCGTTAACCTCAGGCTGAACCGAGGCTGTGGCCGGAGCATTGCTCTCTGTGGCATTATTCACGGTAGCATTACTCTGCAGAATATGCGACATCAACGATTTGCTTTGTTCAGGTTCAATATGTTTAGGTTCAGGTGTTTCTAAACCGACCATTAGATCTAGCAGTGAATGTTTAGGCTTGCGCTGATTGTCATCCGGGTCGACAGGCACCGTGACTGAAGAATCACTCGACGGAGACGCTACCACAGACGAACTGGAGACATCAGGGCTGGTCCAGTCCAATTGATCTTTCCAGGAGGGCACAGCATTGACAATATTTATATCGTGGCTATGTTCACCAGAAGAGACAGATTCAATTGGCAGCTCAGGCACGGAATCTGGCTGCGAAAAATCCTGCGAGAAAATTGCCGCAACAAAATCTGGGCCAATTAATTGTGGTTCAAAGGGTGGCTCGCTGGCCAGGGTTTCACTGTTAACGTCAGTTTCAGTTTCAGTTTCAAGTTCAATTTTAGTTTTGATTGCGGTGTCGTTTTCGATTTCGATTTCGCCATCGACACCTCCCCCTGATTCAATGAGGTCAGCTGGAACATATACAGACAGTTGCTCGCCCACTAGTGCTTGCAAATGATTATCAACGCTCTCTTCGATATCTTCACTCTCTTCACTCTCTTCACTCTCTTCTTCATCAGGCGAATTAAGAGTCTCGGCCACGTCGATTTCTGAATCTCGCAGTGAGACTGTGGAGCTGACGATAGGAATACGTTGCACCGTTTCGTCCATTTGGCTGCGATATGCTTCTTGCAACTGCAAACGATTTAAATAATTACGTGCCAAAAGAATGTCGCCTACGTCACCACCAGCGGTGGCGCGCTCAGTCATGGCATCTTGAAACTGAGCTACGGTTATGCCACCAGTTTTTAATAACTGCTGACCGAGCAAAACGCAGTTGAGATCTTCGTCGGCAATAAAGCCCTGCTTAACCAGAAAAGCGCCGAACATCAGTTCAGGCATAGCTTTATGCATGTCTGCAGCAATTTCGAGTTCGGTGGTTTCAAGCAAACCAGCACATTGCAAAAGCTCTCCGATGCGCAGCTGCGGCCGAGTGCTCAGGCCAGGCTTGGATGGATCGATAATCTCGTTGCCCCTGAGACCCATGCGCCGGAAGTCATAATCGGTGCGCGTGACCGCATCGCACAAAATATCGTGGGCAATCCAGAGTGCCTGTAGTGTCGCCAGTAACTCTTTGCGCGGCGCACCGGTCAATTGCTCGCTGAACTGACGGCGCAGCAGCGGCCTGACTTTACGCAAGAATTGTTTGTGAATAGTATTAAAGTCAGCAGTCTGGCTGACTTCAAGATGGCTGTAATAATCAGATATCGATTGATTCTTACCTTCGGCACTGGCGGCGGCAGCACCACCAGCAAGAGTTCCAGGAATAAGTGCGAGCGGAATATAACCGCTCAAAGAGTGATTGCCGCTAACCTCAGTGTCGTCCAATAAAGAGCTGACTGATCCGGCTACTTCGATTTGTACGGCAGCGACGTCGGGGTCAGGCCCGATTAATTCGGCAGCTTCAGGCAGCTTTGGTGGCGCATCTGCCTTAACTGGATCCAATAACCGAGGTTGGATAGTGGGGACTTCGTCAAAATTCTGAACTGGCAGAATTTCACCGCTAATTTCTAACTTAGTCTCCAACTTGATCTCAGCCATCTCTGTAAGTGCGGCATTTTCTGACGTAATTTCTAATGCTTCAGTAGAGACTTCTAAAGTTACATCAGTAGATATTATCGGACTCTCGTCAGGGACACCCCAATCGATGTCGGGCAAATTGCGTTTTCTCTCGGGCACAAGGTCCGGCGGAAGAGTTATAGGCTCTTCCCAACCCATGTCTTGAGAAGCTTTGAGTAAGACAAAAATTTGCTGGTGGGCCTGGCTCGAGCCTTCAGTATCACCTCTTTCCAAACTTTGACGCAATGCAGCGGCCAACACTCTCGTTTCCAGCTCGAGCCGTTCGCGCGAAGCGTCGGGATCTGGCAAGTTAGATTCAGCGTTACCGAAGGTCATTACTAAGTGCTGGCGATTTGCATAAGGTGTAATCTACCGTGATACCCAAAGTTATTAGTAATAGTAATCTTCCCAGTACTATTTCACTATTCACCTGTTTATTTCTACTCAGAGGAACCTAATTCTCAATGGCGTCAGATATTCAAGCAGGCACAGGTTCTCCGGAAGAATTCAAGCAGGCCCTGGCTAAGCTCGAAGGCCATCCGGCACTGAACGGCCTGGATTTATCGGTCCAGCAGTGGGAGCAGCTCGATAAATTTTGCCGATTTTTGGCCGCTTACAACGAGAAGGTCAATCTAGTTTCCAATACCAGCGCCGAAATTCTCGTGGGGCGGCACATTCTGGACGGTCTGACGGTGGCGGCCAATATTTATCTCTCAAAAATGGCTTCAGGAAAACGGCTTATCGATATCGGTTCGGGCGGTGGCCTGCCTGCCATGGTCATAGCAATCGCTTGCCCTGAACTCGAAGTGACCATGGTCGACTCGGTAGGCAAAAAAGTCCACTTTCTGGCTGAAGCCGGCGCGCACCTGGGTCTAACCACCCGTGCGCTGGTTGCCAGGGCCGAAGAACTGGCCAGAGAGCGAGATGAAAGGGCAAGCTACGACCTGGCTACGGCTCGAGCCGTGGGCACACTCGAATTGACCATCGAACTATGCCTGCCTTTTCTTAAACGCAACGGCATTTATCTGGCGCAAAAAACCACAGGGCGACTGGAGCAAGAATTAAAAGAAGCCAAAGCAATGATGCGCGAACTGGAATGCCGGGTGGAGCAGACCAAAACATTTGCCGAAATGCCCGGAGTGGAAGAGAGTGTCATTCTGGTGATTCGCAAAATCGACACCACACCTCATTATTACCCACGCCCGTGGGCAAAAATAAAAGCGAGCAAAAATTAAGTGGCGACCTGTTCCAAATCTTCCACTAACCAGCCTTCAGCCTGTGCCTGTGCTCTGGCTTTACCCAGCCCCTCGTCAGCTGCCAGTTCAAATATTCTGCGGCGTGAGCCGAAGACGTAAGAGGCGCGATTGAGCAAAGATGTGATGTCTACGTGATCGTGGGCAAAAATTACAGGGTCCAGCCGTCGATACCAGGAGTCGCCGCCTGGTGCGATTAAGTCTGCCACGATGTTGCCCAGATCTAATTCTTCTTTGCCGTGATGGGCACGGGCAGGCCAGCTGATCATATGCTGCTTTAAATCAAAACCAAGGCATTCTACGCGACCGAGATAATAAACGCTTTCGTCTTCAATGAGAAAACCAGACTCTTCCCATTTGTGACTTTCTTCATTCCAGAATTCACGCAAAACTTCTGTAATTGTCTCCATATGCGGCTTTAAACGCCACATATAACTGGTGGGAAGATATGAGCGAGCTGGTTTAAAGTCCCACGCATCTTCAGTGTACTGAAGCTGATACTGGTGAGTAGTGGCCCAGGCCGTCATCAGTAAACTGGTCCAAACGTTATTATCAGAATAGACTTTGGCATAGCTCTTTTTAAACCATTCCTGCCAGCCATCGAATTCTTCGTACTGACCGGAACGTTTAGTTAAACCATCGCGCCATTCTTTTTCGTCTTGCAAAGGATCTTCAGCGTGGAAAAACTCTTCCCAGTAAGCGGTGACAACCGCTACTTCTAGCAGAGCGCCTTCGCTTTTGCCAATAGATTCTTCCCATAATTTTTCGCAAATTTTTATTGACTGCTCGCACCTGGCATACGGATTAGAACTAGCGAATTCGCTATTGTGCCTGACCCAATCGATACCTGCTCTGATGAGAAAAGCCGGGAGCATTCAAACCCTCTTTGAAAGTTACGGAACAATAGAAGCATACCCCAGAATTGTCTATTTTAGTATGCTTGCTATTTAGCTACAGATCTTGACGCAAACCTATTACTCTTGGCGATGGCCTGCTCAAGCCAGGCGATGGGCAGCGCATATTCAGGATCTTTTTCATAATCGGCCAGGCTGCGGTCTAATCTTTGACTCCAGTTGGAATCACCAGCGATGCCCGGTTCGTTAAAGCGTTGAGTGCTGCCAAACAAATCACTAATCATCAAAATTGCTAGCCAAGACGGGCTATCCATAAGCACTTCGATCATGCGCTTATGAAGCTCAGGGGTAAAATGTTCAGGTGGCGAGATTTGATCGAGGCCGAGGAATTTCATCAAGCGCTGCACTTCCAACCAGCCCTCATGCCCGTCTTCACCGTGCCACCACTGGCAAAGCCCCTCGTAGAAGCTCGCGATTGGTTGGTGATCGTGAGTGCCGTATGTCACAAGAGCTAATTTAGGCTGTGTTTCTATAGTTTTGAATGATCTGTCTTTTTCTACTCTTTCAAAAATCGGAATCGTGAATCCGGGTATAGCCAATTTTTTCAAACATGGCCTGACATAATCAGGCACCATACCGAGGTCTTCTGCCACCACGCCGCAATCTGGGGCTGCAGCGAGAATCATGCGCAAAAGGGCCTCCCCCTGAGCTAAATTGAGCTTGGCATTCTTTTCTGGTTCGTCGCTTTGAGCAATAAACTTGGGCAACAAACCGCCCGTAAGTTTCTTTGCTTCTTCTTTTGTTAGCCCGACAAATTCGTGATTGCGCTCCGGAATCCAGGGGAAAGAATAAACACGGAAAAATCCGAGCACGTGATCAATGCGGAAATAATGAAAAATAGCAGCGACTTGCTTGACTCTATTTTGCCAAAAAGCATATTTTGTTTTTTCATGACTGGGCCAATTGTAAATGGGAATTCCCCAGTTCTGGCCCCACTCTGCGGTAAACGCATCTGATTGGAAAAACTTCTCAGGTGGTGCGCCGCCGGACCATTTAAGGTCAAATAGTTGGGGATTGCTCCAGACATCGGCACTATAACGACTGATACCAAATGGAATATCTCCCATCAAAGCAATGCCATGCTTATCAGCGTGAGCACGCACTTTGGCCCATTGCGAAAATGCCACCCATTGCACGTAACTATAAAAGCGCGCAGCCGCTTTAACTTCGGCAGTATTTTCCGCCCAGGCCCTGGCTTTTACAAAAGACGATTGTTCTTCAGGCCAACTTGGCCAGCAGGTATTGCCTTCAAACTTATCGACTAAAGATCGAAAAAGTGCATAATCGTCAAGCCAGTCTTTTTGTTGCGCGAGGAATTGATCAAACGCTTTTTTAGACTCATTAGTTCCTCTTTCAAAAGCGCTAAATGCCTCTTGCAGAAGTTGTAACTTTAGCTTTCGTACAAGTGCATATTTAACCGGACCGTGCGCCAGCTCCTCGATTACCGAGGCGCTAACATGCTGTTCAAGAATCTCAGAATCGAGCCCTGGCACCAGACCTGGTACTAGAGATATATAGAGCGGATCTAAGGCAATTGAACTCAAAGCACCATAAGGACTGTTGTCACCGCCAGTTTCGTTCACCGGCAAAATTTGCAAAACAGTAAGTTTATGGCGCACGAAAAAATCAATGGCATCTTCGACGCACAGCGTGTCGCCGATGCCGAGATCGCCATGGCGGCGTAAGGCAAAGACAGGCACCAATAGACCGGCGGCTCGATTATTTGTATCTATTTGAGCCATGCTCTCCTCAACTCACGTACGATTAAATGCCAACGCGCTCAAAAATCTGTTCAATATTTTTCAAATAGTTTGCCGGGTCAAAGCATGATGTAATCTCTTCAACAGTCAAATGTTCAGTGACGCGTTTATCTGCTAATAAATTGTCGCGAAAGTTCCCATTCTTTTGGTTCCAGGCGGCCATGGCATTGTCTTGTACCAGCTTGTATGCCTCTTCGCGTGCCAGACCTTTATCGGTAAGTTTAAGCAGCACAGCTTGTGAAAAAATTACTCCGCCGAAAAGATCCATGTTACGGGTCATGTTGTCTGGATATACCACCAGCCCATCCATCACCACGGCTAATCTATTGAGCATATAGTCAAGCAAAATAGTAGAGTCAGGTAAAATTATACGCTCGACAGAACTGTGTGAAATATCGCGTTCATGCCAGAGGGCAACATTCTCGAGAGCAGCCACAGCATTGCCGCGAATCACACGAGCAAGGCCGGTAATATTTTCGCTGGCCACCGGGTTGCGCTTGTGAGGCATAGCCGACGAGCCTTTTTGGCCGGCGGCAAACGGTTCTTCAACTTCTAGAACATCAGTGCGTTGCAAATGTCTGATTTCAACAGCAAATTTCTCTAAACTGGCGGCAATAAGCGCTAGTGTTAAAACGAACTGCGCATGGCGATCTCTTTGAATAATTTGCGTAGAAATTTTTGCCGGCACTAAAGAAAGTATTTTCAGAGTGCGCTCTTCCACTTCAGGTGAAATATTAGAAAAGGTGCCTACCGGGCCGCTCATCTGACCTACTGAAATCATCTCTACGGCTTGTTCGAGGCGAATTTTATGCCGCCGCAACTCTTCTAACCAGACCGCCATTTTAAAACCAAATGTAATCGGCTCAGCGTGAATACCGTGAGAACGGCCAACCATCACTGTGTGCTTATGTTTACGCGCTTGTTTAAGCACCGCTTCTGTAAGTTTAGCCAACCCTGCTTGCAACAGCTCAGCGGCGCGCTTCATTTGCAATGCCAGAGCAGTGTCAATGACATCTGAACTGGTAAGGCCCATATGTATATAGCGAGCGGAGTCGCCCACATTTTCACCAACGCTGGTAAGAAAAGCGATAACATCGTGCTTGACTTGTAGCTCGATTTCATCAATGCGAGCGATATCAAACTTTGCTTTACTTTTAATTTCGGCAAGAGCGGCAGGGGGAATGAGACCCATATCGCATTGAGCCTGACAAACAGCGATCTCAACATCAAGATAGGTCTGGAACTTGGCTTCAATTGACCAGATGGCGGCCATTTCGGGTCTGGTATAACGGTCTATCAAAAAGTTTCCTCCGCACCGCACGCAAACACTAATTGTCTACTATTGGTACCTCGACAAGGGACTTTCGCGGCTAAATATTCGCCAACCGTTACGGCCTTGCCAAGTGAGAAGGCCGCCAGGCTGCAAAGTAATCGCCTGTCGCCCTTGCGATCAGCCTCTACCAGCTTGGTACAATACAACCCTGCTACAAATCTGGAAGAGATAAGATGAATATTTTGATTGCCGCCGATGTTTCTCAATCTTATTTAAATGAGGCAGAGAAATCGAGCGAAAATCCCGAGGCTACAAGTGCAAGTTGGTTTGACATAGAGCAACTGGCAAGTCTGGTGCCTTTGAGTGGCAGCCATATCAATCTAATTTACGTCAAAGAAGAATTGCCCTCATATGAAAGAGTACTGGCTACTCAGGCCGATTTACCCGGCGATTTAAATAATGCCATCGAAATGCAAGCGAAGCCGCTTTTGAACGAGCTAGCAAAAAAACTAGATGCTCTTGGTGCCAAGGTGCAAGTCGAAATCGTCACCGGCCCACCCGCTTATATGATTGAGCAAGCCGCAATTGATGAAAAAAAAGAATTAGTGGTTGTTTCATCAGGCCCACGCGACTCTGGCGAATTTATGATGGGCAGCACTTCAGCTCATGTGGCCAGACATGCGCCGTGTTCGACCCTCGTGTTGAGACGAAATCGCAAGCATGAAAAAGAAAACGCGATTGAAAATGTACTGGTGGCAATTGATGGCTCCAACAATTGCTTAAAAGCTGTAGAATCAGCGATGGTAAAGCTTAACGGCCAGATAAAGAACAAGACAATTCATCTCGTTCACGTGGCTAGCGTCTCCACTATGGTGGCGGCAATGACACCACGATCTTTTTCAGTGCAAATGCAAGAAAATCTGATGATGGAAGGAGAGGTTTATCTCGCCACTGCTAAAAAAGTTCTGACAGAACATGGTTTTAAGAATATTGAAATAGTGTTGAAAACTGGTCAGCCCGCCAATGAAGTCATAAAGGCTGCCAGCGAAGTCAGGGCGCAGTTAATTGTCGTAGGAGCACAAGGCAAAGGCGCCATCAAGCATTTTCTAATGGGTGAAGTGGCGAACAAAATTGTCACTCACGCACCATTAGCAACACTCGTCGCCCGCGGTAAAAAAGAATGAAAAAACTTCTTTTGCTTGTCAGTCTTTTGCTCTGCTCAAATTTTATTAAATCAGACCTTGCTTCTGCAGCCGGTTTGAGTGATATGGGCGATATGGCTCAAGAACAAGCACAAGAAAAACTTGAACTTGAAGATATGCGCAACGAGATGAAAGATATCAAACATCAAGTTAAAGATGCCATGGGTGCCATGAGCGAAATCACAAGCGGTGCCAATGCCGACATGGCTAGACAACTTGGCAGTGGACAAAACCCGGTGCAAGAAGTGCACTTGTTCGCTGGTGAATCAATACTTGATGCCGGTAATAAAAAGACCAGCAAAATTTTGACTTACAACGGCAGAATGCCTGGCCCTGAAATTCACTTGCGGGAAGGCGACCCGGTGCGCATCGTTCTCCACAACAATTTAAAAACTCCAACTTCACTGCATTTTCATGGCATGATTTTGCCGCAAAAAGTAGACGGTTTACCACGCGCAGGCAATGCCACCACTGCGGCTGAACGTTTTCTCAAACCAGATGAAACATTCGTCTATCAGTTTATTGCCGGATCTCCAGGCACCTATTTCTATCACCCGCAAATCATTCATCAAGAGCAGCGTTTTAAGGGCATGTTCGGAGCCGTCATCGTGCACCCCCGCCTGAGGACAAAAGAAGTAAATAAAGAATTGGTGCTGTTTTTAAGCAAGCAACAAGCGGGCATCGCCGCACCCACCGCTAATACTGAAGCGATCTATCTAATTAACGACAAGACCGCCCCGTTCGCGCCTCCGCTCGATGTTCATAACGGCGAGCGAGTACGCCTGCACGTGATTAATAATATGGATGAAGCGGTGCCTTTGCATTTAAGCGGCCATCGCTTTGAGGTGATTGCACAAAACGGTTCAGACCCAATGGAGCCGCATACTATGCGCGACACCATTATGGTTAACCCTGCTGATCGTATTGATCTTGAATTTGCCGCCAATAACCCTGGCGTCTGGTCGCTGGCTTCCGAATTGCCGAAACAAAATGCCAGCCCTCGCTTTCCTGGTGGTCTGGCCATGGTTGTGCGATATACCGAAGTTAGCGCTCCGCAGTCAAAATAAAGCTGGCAATCAGATATTAAATACCGTCTCGCAGCTGGGCCAGGCTATTATCGACTTTTTCTCTAGTCATGCCGGTATGCAGACAGAAAGTCGTCCAACCCACGTCAATCACTTCTTCCCAGCATTTAAAAAACAGATCTTGATTGAGATAGTCACGGCCCATTTCATAGGAATAGTCGGCAATGATTGCCTTGGCCATGTCGTGCTGCACCATATGTTGCAAATCAAACCACTGCTCTTCAAGAGCAAGGTCAAAAAGTGCGCCCAGGAACGCTTTTTGGCTATAGCGCGCATGGGCTAGTTCTTGTAAGCGCGGATTCATCTACTTTTTAGTCGTCTTTGTCATTAACTGGCTGAGCGGTCAATTGCCAAGCCGGTAGGGCTCGCGATCCTAAAACTATCATAAGTTTTGTAAATTGATGAGGAATCACCTGAAAATTTCATTTATGCATTAAAATGATTGTTGTTAGCCAAGAGATGGTTGTAACCCAAGATACAGGATCGACTGCCAGCGCCACCAATTATGGTGCCCATAGGCGCGTAGAGCGGTTTCGTATATATTAGATAAGTAGTCAATTACGGTAAATATGCTGTACCACCAACTTAATCGCATTCGCGAACAGCTTGCCGTCAAAGACTTAAGTGTTTCAGACGGACTGCTTCTAACCTCTCGGGCTCTGCGCGGAAAGTTGCCTGAGCTACGCTTGACCTGGCTTAACCGCGAACTTTTGGGCTACCGAGCAGAAGATTTAGAAACCCTGGGAGAAAAAGAAGCAAAACGTCCGAGTTTTTCGAAAATCGTACAATTGCTTGCCCCTGTGAAAAAACAGCCTGAGCTGGAAGTGCCTGTCTATCGTTTTCTCAGCGGCACCTGGGGCATACTCGACGGTAGCGGTAAATTAGCGAAAGTACTCGAGCCTCAGCTTTTAGAAAAAAGTATTTTTTGCAATATTGGTATGCAACAGCTCGAGTCGCAGCTCAATGAAATGGATGACCCCATGAGCGGTTTATTCTCCATGAGCTTTGATCAACAAACCGGAGCCGAGTTCTATTGTTACTCTCGCGAACTAGTGAGAATACAAGAATCAGTCAGGCTCAAACTAAGCCAGTTTATCGATGAGTCAATTTCCGAGCTACATCTTTCTGCGAGCAGTGACTAGAAGTTTTCTGCTCAGCGCTGTTTTAGTGACCTTTGGCACATTGCTGCCTGTAGTCTCTGGAGCATCTGCTCAGACCGCACAATCATTGCCAGACCAACTTACCAACCTTGAGTCACAACAGGGCTACACAGCTCCGCCAGGTCAATCGATTGTGCAAAGGCTTCAGGGTCTTGAACTAAAAACTTTCGGCTCTTACGGTGTCGGCTCAATTTTTGAGCGCCTGGCCGCCTTGCAAGGGCGCTCTCAATCGAGCTCATCATCATCTTCGCCTTCAACCAATTTGAATCAGCCACAGGCACCGCCCCTGCGCGAACCTTCCAAAGAAAGCAAAGAGCGCATCAGCGCCTTACTGAAATCGGCCAATCTGACTAAAACCGTAGCAGTGCCTAATACTTTTCCCCCGCACTTTTTTCGCATAGAAAGAGCGTCTGCAAATTCTGATGACGAGAATTCGAATGACAAAGAAAATGACTATTTCGAAACAGTGATGCAAGCTTCAAAAAATCGAGTTTTTAAATTCGAAAAGATGCCTATCACCATAGCCATCGCCGCCGCTGCCGACGGCGGTTATACAGCAGCAGCACTGGCTGCTTGCGGCGACTGGGAAAGACGTACCGACGGCATGATCAAATTTACGCCTCTAACAAGACCAGAGGGCGCCCGCATCAAGCTAACCTGGGCGCATCTAGGTAACAAAACCGACTCTCGCGACAGCACTCTTGGCGGTCACACCGTAACTAAATGGACAAAAAAACCATCTGGACGAATTTCGCTTTTGTCTGTGGGTGCCATTCCTGTGCCGCTCTACATTCCCAGCAAGGGGCCGAAATATACAGTTCCGCCGCAAGAAATCGAAATCAATTTAGACCTGATCGATACTAAAGATGCAGATATTCGCTATTTGACTTTGCGCAATATTGTCGCTCACGAAATTGGTCACGCGCTAGGCCTTCTAGGACACAGCCAGGAAAAAGGCGATTTGATGTTTCCGATTACCGATGAACATTCACGCATATCTCAGCGCGATCTCAATACTATTCGCAAACTGTACGACAAAAAGGCGACAGTGCCGCTCTAACCGTGATATTGAGCGATGCCATATTGACCGCGCAATTCGGCATCAATCTGCTTAATTTGCCGCTCCAAATTTTCTAAATTGCTTTTGCGCTCCAGCAGCTGAGGCATAACTCTTTTACCGGTACGCGGATCTTTAGCCATTAAATCGTCTTGCACCAGCAAGTAATCTGAAAACAAAGCCTTAGCGTCAGTGAAATATTGGTAGTACCCGCGGTGCAACTTACTGGTCTCAGGATAAAGCGGTAAGCCTTTCATCTGATTGATCGCTATCTGATATTTTGAAACCAGACCGGTCAAAAGCTTTTGCGCCTGTACTTTGTTCGGGCCGGCAATGAAAATGGAAAGGCCCTGCGAAAGAAGGTTGTCAGCTCGCTCTCTTTCAGAAGGGGTCATTTGCGCTGTTTTGCGCACTATTTCATAGCGGTCGAACCACTGCCTTAATTGAGCCGGATTGGTGAGTGTCGGATTGGTGAGTGACTGACCGGCTGATCCAGGAGCCGATTGAGCACCTAGCTGATTCTGATATTGGCAGTAAGCTGAAGGCATCATTGCCAAACTGCAAAGCCACGATGTTGCCAACGCACTTGCTTTAACCGACTTCATGCAAGATCTCCATATCTACAATCCATATATTCTAACTGCCCGGAGCAAAATTGGCTGCATCTGCAGGGCAAATTTGTACAGAGGCAGGTCTATTACTTGACTAATATGGGGGCGTTGAATGCCTGAAGAAAGCATTTTTGTCCGGCGCTTCGAATTCTACGTGGTTAATGTCACGTTCGGTAATACTATTATTGTACGCATAGATAAATCGTCGGCAGTCGGTTACCCCCGCAGCCTTGGCACCACATGTAGCACCAGATGCAGCACCAGTAGAATTGGCGTGAACTATATTATCTTTCGCTAACTGCAAATATTTAGCGGCAGTCGCCTTGTCGGCGGTAGTGTTCGCCAGCGACCGATAGCAAGTAGCTAAATTGTTATAGTCACGAGCGATGCGCCAATCAGACGAACTAAATCGTTTGGCATCGAAAGCAAGGATCTGTTTGTAGATCTCAGCGGCATTCTTAAAACCGCTCATGTCGGAATAAACTGATGCTAAATCGAGTGCATTCTGCACAAAACTATCTGGCGATTGTGTAACCGCCCATAACGCTCGATAAATAGCGCTGGCTTCACTGACTTTATTCTGCTCACGGTAAAGCACCGCCAGTTCCCTGGCTCGCGGCCAAAGCGCTGGCGGCAGTTGACCTTGAACCATGGCCGCCTTGACGTCGCCGTACGACGACTCATGGATGGCCAAATCGAGCCAATGATTACCATCGCCTTTATATTTTTCGCTTACCGCAAGCACGCTGGCCGTTCCGGCCAGGCAAACTAAGGCGGCGAATAAGGCTGCAAGTATACGGCTTCCGCTCATTTCTTAACCCC